>NZ_SMJY01000068.1:0-26171 GCF_004348355.1 Micromonospora sp. KC721
CATCTGCTCCGCCCGGTGCAACCGACGGATCTCCGCCCAGTCCTCCACGCTCAGCACCTCCCGATGCTTCCGGAGGGGGTCAAAATTCAGCCGGAACCACGGGGTCAGTTTTCAGGCGGAGCCGACAGCGTCAGTCATGGCCACGACGTCGGGGGTGGGCCGAATGCGCGACGAGCGGCCCGCACAGCCAGAGTGGCGAGGGCAGCGTTGGCGCCACCACCGATCACCGCGCCGATCCCGAACGGTGCCGCTCGACCGAGAACGATGATCCCCTGCTTGGTCCCGTACTTCGTGATGAAGTTCCTTCCCAAGATCTTGTTGATCTGACGCAACGTCTCGAGAGGCACCTTGGCGACAACCTGACGCCCCCAGTGTTGCCCCGTACGCTCGGCGACCTTGGTTATGGTGGCCGAGCCGGACCCGCCGAGCATGATTCCCATCACGAGCGTTCGGCGACGCTCAACTTCGTCGATGGGAACTGCGTGGACTTCGGCAATCGAGAGGGCGAAAAGGGCGCTCAGCTCAAGAGACGAGAGAGCCTCGCCGGCCGACAGTGCCAGTGCGACTCCGGTGCCGACGCCGGGCGCCGCGGCTGCTCCTCCAACGGCGGCACCCGTCCCGGTCAAGGCGCTGACGTACATCCGCTTCAGATTGCGGATCACCTGTGCCGGTGTCGCCTCTGGGTTCCGCTGGCGAGCCCGGGCGATGTTCTTGCGCACCAGTGGGCCCTGGATGTCGATTGCCTTATTCAGGAGGTCGAGGACTCGCTGCCCACGTACGTCTGCCTCCGGAACCGGTCCGTCGTGGGCGTCTGGGGCCATGCCTTGAACTCCTTGAGTCGTCACGTCCCGACTGAGTCTGCACTCGGCCAGCCGAGCAGACCTTGCGCCAGATCCTGGAATGCCGTTGGCTGGCGAGTTCGTCGATTCACACGCTTGCGAGGTGGGCGGTTCGAACAACGTCTACCCGGGTCGTAGGCGACCAGGTTACGCCGTGGCAGACGGGCACTGCCAGGTCTGGAACTATGTCCACTCCGTACGCAAGCTGCGGGGCACTTCGCTATGTCCACGCGCTCCACCAGCGGAATCTGCGTGTCACACCGGACCGGGTGACGGCCGCGAAGCCGTCACCGGCGCCGGCGCAGCACTACGGCCGGGTCGGGCCCGCCGTAGGCATGGTTTTCGGTGTCACGGTCGTTGATGGCTGACGGTGCCGTGTCGGCAGGTTCGACCTCCTGAGGGGCTCTCGTCGCCAGGTGGAGGAATCCGGCAGCGTGTCGCACGTCGAAAAGATCACTACAGAGCTGCGTACGCTGGCCGCCGGGGTGGAACGCAACGCCACGATCCGGTCCGCGGTGCTTTTCAGCGCGTAGCCGCCGATCCCGGTCTGGCTGTGGAACACCGCGTGGAACGAGTTGTTGGCGCCGTGCCTGTGCCCCAGACGGTCCGTTCCGGCCCTGGTCGGTACAGCACCAGGTGGTCCAGCATCCCGGTGCGGTCGTAGGCGAGCGCCAGGGAGCTGGTCCCGGGGCGACGCCAGGTCGTATCCGCCGATTCCGGTGGTGGCGGTCGTCGGGCGCGTCGAGGCAGCTACCCTGCCCGGCGGGGTTCAGGTTGAAAAACGGTTCATTACCGGGCGCCAAAAATTGTTATTCACAATGGCTGTCGAAAGTCGGTCCATTGAAAAGCTGGCTTCCGCATGCGCGCAAAATCGGGCTTTTGTGCACGTGTCTACGGTCCCCTCTTGATGGGCCGGAAACAATCTGGCAACCTTTCAAACATCGATGGGGAGCGCTCCCACATATCGATGCGCGGCGTTACAGATGGTGCCTCCCGCTTTTCGCCTCGACACCCTGGTCACCCACCCAACGCTCGGATCCAGCACGCGCAACCGCCCCAACCTCGTAGCGCGGGCCAGCACCGCACCCGTTCGCCAGATGAGTGTTGCGGGCGCATGGCCGGTACCGGCGCCTCGACCATCCATGAGAGAAGGGCCCACAATACTCGACATTCCAGACACTGGCTCCCGTTTCATTAACCAGTGCATCTGCTCCACGGTGATTCACCCCAGGCGCGGCCTTCGGTGCAGGTCCGTTTGCGCGTCGTACGACAGGAAGTGAGCAGCCGATCATGTTTCGAAGATTGGCCTTCTGCCTAGCCATCATCGTGGCGGCGGTAGGCTTCACCACCGTGCCCGCAAGCGCAGCTGCGGACTTCAATGTTTTGATCTTCAGTAAGACGGCCGGTTTCCGGCACGACTCGATTCCGGCCGGCATCACCGCGATCAAGCAGCTCGGCGCGCAGAACAACTTCACCGTCGAGACCACCGAGGACGCCGCCCAGTTCACCGCCGCGAACCTGGCCCGGTTCCAGGCGGTCGTCTGGTTGTCCACCACCGGGGACGTGCTCAACGCCAGCCAGCAGGCGGCGTTCGAGGCCTACGTCCGCGGCGGCGGCGGGTACGTGGGCATCCACGCGGCATCTGACACGGAGTACGACTGGCCGTGGTACGGCAACCTTGTTGGCGCGTACTTCGCCAGCCATCCGGCCAACCAGAACGCGACCGTGCGGATCGAGGACACCTCCCATCCATCGACGGCCGGGCTGCCGACGGCGTGGTCCCGGTTCGACGAGTGGTACAACTACCGGACGAACCCGCGTTCGCAGGTCCACGTGCTGGCCAGTTTGGACGAGAGCACGTATACCGGCGGCTCGATGGGGGGTGACCACCCGATCGCGTGGTGCCGGGGCTACGACGGTGGCCGCTCGTGGTACACCGGCATGGGCCACACGAACGAGAGCTACAGCGAGGCGAACTTCCGTACGCACCTGCTGGGCGGTGTCCGGTACGCGGCGCAGGGGACCGGCAACTGCTCGACCGGTCCGCCGCCGCAGGCCGGCTACCGCATGGTGAACCTGGCCAAGGGCGTCGCAGAGGTCGGCGAGCCGATGGGTCTGACGGTGCTGCCCAACCGGGGCGTGCTGCACACCTCGCGGGACGGCACCATCCGCTACACCGACCCGGCCGGCAACACCAAGGTGGCGCTGACCATCCCGGTGTACACGCACGACGAGGAGGGGCTGCAGAGCATCAAGGTGGACCCGAACTTCGCCACCAACCGGTGGGTGTATGTGTACTACTCGCCGCGGCTGTCCACCCCGTCCGGCGACGCGCCGTCGACCGGCACGGCGGCGCAGTTCGCCCCGTTCAACGGCGTTAACCGGCTGTCCCGCTTTACGGTGAACACCGACTTCACGCTGAGCGCGTCGTCGGAGGTGACGGTCCTGGAGGTGCCGACCAGTCGTGGCATGTGCTGCCACGTCGGCGGCGACATCGACTTCGACGCGGCTGGCAACCTCTACCTGACCACAGGGGACGACACCAACCCGTTCGACTCCAGCGGCTACACGCCGATCGACGAGCGGCCCAACCGCAACCCGGCCTACGACGCGCAGCGCAGCTCCGGCAACAGCAACGACCTGCGGGGCAAGATACTGCGGATCCGGCCGAGCTCCGGCGGTGGGTACACGATCCCGGCCGGCAACATGTTCGCGCCGGGTACGGCCAAGACCAAGCCCGAGATCTACGCGATGGGTTTCCGCAACCCGTTCCGGATGTCCGTGGACAAGGCGACCGGCATTGTGTATCTCGGTGAGTACGGGCCGGATGCCGGCAGCAGCAACCCCAACCGTGGGCCGGCCAACCATGTAGCGTTCGAGCGGATCACCCAGCCCGGCTTCTACGGCTGGCCGTACTGCTCGAGCTACAACACGCCGTACATCGACTACACCTTCCCGTCCGGTCCTTCGGGTGCCCCGTTCAACTGCACCGGCGGGCCGGTGAACAACTCTCCCCACAACACCGGCATCACCCAGCTGCCCCCCTCGCAGCGGGCGTGGCTGCCGTACGGCGGTGAGCAGAATCCGCCGGCGCTGGGCAGTGGTGGCCTGTCACCGATGGGCGGCGTGGTGTACAACTACAGCGCCTCGCTCGCCTCCGACGTGAAGTTCCCGGCGTCGATGAACGGCAAGGTGTTCCTCGGCGAGTTCGGCCGGCGGTGGATCAAGACGGCCACGGTCACCAGCTCCGGTGGGGTGGGCACGATCGAGGCCTTCCCGGCGTACACCGGTACCCAGGTGATGGATCATGAGTTCGGGCCGGACGGCGCGCTGTACGTGCTCGACTACGGCACGGGCTGGGGAAGTGGTGACGCAAGCTCGGCGGTGTACCGGATCGAGTACAACTCCGGCGGTGGCCGGTCGCCGACCGCGTCCGTCTCGGCCAACCCGACGAGCGGGAGCGCGCCGCTGACCGTGCGGTTCAGCTCGGCCGGCTCGGGCGACCCGGACGGCGACCCGATCACCTACGCGTGGGACTTCACCACCGACGGCACCACCGACTCGACGGCCGCCAACCCGTCGTTCACCTACACGGCCAACGGCGAGTTCACGGCCACGCTCACGGTGCGCGACAGCACCGGCCGCAGCTCGACGGCGAGCTTGGTGATCGGGGTGGGCCGGCCGACGGTCGTCCTCAACCTGCCGCTGAACGGCAGGCTGTTCAACCCTGGTGACGCCATCCCGTTCGATGTCACGGTCACCGACGCGAACGCACCGACCGTCGACTGTAACCGCGTGAGGGTCAAGTACACCCTTGCGCACGACAGCCACGGTCACGACATATCCAGCGCCGTTGGTTGCTCGGGCACGCTGCAGACCACGGCGGACGGTGAGCACGACACCAACGCGAACATCTTCGGCGTGCTGACCGCCGAGTACACGCCGGCCGGCTCGACCACGCCGGTGACCTCGCCGCAGGTGGTCATGCAGCCGCGGACCCGGCAGGCCGAGCACTACAGCGCCCAGCAGGGCACCACCACGGTGGCGAAGCCGTCGGCCAACGGCGGCAACGCGGTGGGGTACATCGAAAACGGCGACTGGATCTCGTTCACGCCGTACAACCTGAGCGGGGCCACGTCCTTCACCGCGCGGGTCGCCTCCGGCGGCTCGGGCGGGACCCTCTCCCTGCGTACCGGTTCGGCCACCGGGCCGGTAATCGGCTCGGCCACGGTTTCGCCGACCGGCGGCTGGGAGACCTGGACCAACGTCACCGGCACGGTCGACGCACCGGCCGGTACACAGAACCTGTTCCTGGTCTTCACCGGCGGCTCGGGCTACCTCTTCGACGTCGACGCGTTCACCTTCAGCGGTACGCCACCACCTACCACGCCACCACCTACCACGCCACCACCTACCACGCCGCCGCCGACGACTCCGCCACCTACCACTCCGCCGCCTACCACTCCGCCGCCGACGACTCCGCCACCTACCACTCCGCCGCCCTCGACGCCACCGCCCTCGACCCCGCCGCCCGGTGGATGTACGGCGGCGTACTCGGTGACGAACCAATGGTCCGGTGGCTTCCAGGCCGAGGTGCGGATCACCGCCGGCTCCACCTCGATCAGCGGCTGGACAGTCACCTGGACGTTCACCAACGGCCAGGCCATCAGCCAGTCCTGGAGCGCCACGGTCACGTCGAGCGGCCCCAACGTGACCGCGCGGAACGTCGACTACAACGGATCGGTCGGCGCCGGCGCCAGTACGGCGTTCGGGTTCATCGGCTCGGGGAGTGGTGCGTCCGGCGTATCTTCGCTCACCTGCACCGCCACTTGATCCACAAGCGGCGCGGCACCAGTATGGTGCCGCGCCGCTCCGAGATTGCCGCACCCTTTCCGGAAATTGTTGACAGTGCGGCTCGCGCCAGGGCTCGGCGTGAAGCAGCACACTGCGGGCGGTGCGGCCGAGGCGCCGGGCACCTCGCACCGCTACCAGAGCGATGGATCACCTTCTCCTCGCGTTTTCGGTCTGTGTGGTTCCGGCACGTGATCCTCGCCCAGAACGTGCAGAGCCGCGAGGAGTACCGCGCGGCCAGCCGGCGGGGGGAGATGGTCGGCGCTCGGCCCGAGGCAACGCGACCGGCTGTGGGACGCCGTGGACATGTTCCGCAAGGAACTGTCGGCCGCTGGCACCGCCACCCACCTGCAGATCTGCGCGGGCGGCGCAACTGCTCGCCGGCACCGACCACGGGTACGACCACGTCGTGGTCGATGAGGCACAGGACCTGCATCCCGCACAGTGGCGGGTGCTCCGGGCCGCGGTGGTGCCCGGCCCGGACGACCTGTTCATCACCGGCGATCCGCACCAGCGGATCTACGACTCTCGGGTCTCGCTCAACGCGCTCGGCATCTCCGTCACCGGGCGTAGTAGCCGGCTGCGGGTCAACTACCGCAGCACCGAGGAAATCCTCTCCTGGTCCACCGGAGTACTTGTCGGGGTCGCGGATCGAGGACCTCGACGGCGACGGCGAGGAGAGCCTCGCCGGCTACCGGTCGTTGCTGCATGGCAAGCGACCGCATGTCGCGGGGCACCGACAGGGCAAGCCGAGGTGGCCGCGCTCGTGGAGCGGGTGGGAGAATGGCTGCGGCAGGGCGTCAGGTCAAGCGAGATCGCGGTGTGCGCCCGATTCAACATGACACTGAGCACGGTACGCGACGAGTTGGCCGACGCCGGGATTCCTCGGTCCACGTCCGGGACCAGTCCAGCGGGGAGGTCGACGGAGTGCGAGTCGCCGCCCTGCACGCAGGTCGTCAGCCATGTGCTGCGAGGACCTCCGCCAGCCGTCCCAGAAACGCGCGGATGCTCTCCTCGCTGTGGGGTGCCTCGACCTGGTCGTTGAGGGTCCCGAGTAGCGCAACGCTTGGTTGAGTGCGTCCAGGGTTCCGGCTCGGCCATCCGGGTAGAGCCCGCCGACGACTCCGTCGGCGACCCTGGTGACGACGTCATCGTCGAGGGTCCGGTCGAACTGGATCCCGTAGAGAACCCCGTTGACGTGGCCCTTCCAGTTCTCCGTGCCCATGCTTCGCTGTCTCTCCTAGAAGATCCGAGTGCCGTCCCAACTGTGGATCGGGACGTTGCCGAGGCGGTTGCGCTCGAACTCGGCGCCGAGGTTGGCCAGGTGGCCGGTTTCGGGATGGTAGTGGCCGCCGTCCTCCATCCGACGCGGCGCGCCGCCTGGCGGGAGTTACGGCGGCGCAGGCTTGCGCCGAGTTATGGCATCGAAAACGACGGAAGCGGCACACATTCCCTCATCGACGATCCGCAAGCGCTTCGAGTGCCCGGGGGCGTACGTGGTCCTGCCCGAGCCGGCGAGCCGGCACATAGGAGCTCGACTGTCGGACGCCGGTCTTCTGATGTGTCTGTCGCGCGCAGCGCCTCGGTTGAATTGCCGACGGAAAGGGCCCGGCCACGGCCGGATCCCCTGAGCGCAGCCAGGTCCGCACTACGCGCCGTCGTGACGCAATTCCATACCGTAATTTTTTCGGTGTCCGAGCGCGGCGTGCGGCAACTCGCCGGCACCGTCACTGTATCGATAAAATCTAATGTTTGTCCAGAGTGGAGGCCTCCATCCCGAGGACTTCTGGCTGCTCGCGGGGCAACTTCTGAATCATGCATCGAGGCGCTGATTGAAATTTGCACATTGTGAAGACCGTGAAATGACCTGTCCGCTCCTTCGCTGTTTACTTGGCTCACCGCCCGGTAGTACTCTCCGATCGGCAGATTATTCCAATGCCTCGATATGACGAGGGTGTTGAGAGGGGTGTCAATGCCGAGGCGTGGAACAGAGGCATACGCAGCCTGACGTCAACCGGTTCCGAAGTAGAAATCCGGAATGCACAGTAGGCATTCCGGATCGTACGTCCTGCGCACGGGGAAGCGCTTGGTAAAGCGCGTTTTTGGGAAGCCGTTTTCTTTAGTGACATCGGCTTGCCTTTTGAAGGTTGGTTCCGTCGCGAATTCGGGGTAAGCGCATCAGTTCCGTACGTAGGGAGGCACAGGTGCAGATCAACGTCAGAAGCTGGAGGAGACCCCTGGGCGCGTTCGTCGCGACCCTGCTCGTCGCAGCGGCGGCCGTCGTACCGACAGGGGCCTCGGCCGCCCCCTCCGAGGCGGTCATGGCGACGGCCTCCACACAGGCCAGCTACGCCCCTCAGGACGACTTCACCGCGACCTGGAAGCGCGCCGACGCGTTGAAGGTCCGGTCGAACACCACCAACACGAGCCCGCTCATTCCAGCCAACTTCCCGGTCATGACCGACAAGGTGTGGATCTGGGATACCTGGCCGTTGACGAACCTGTCGACCAACGTGGTGACCTACAAGGGTTGGCACGTGATCTTCTCGCTGACCGCGCCCCGGAACATCTTCTTCGGTGACCGGCACTGGCAGGCGCGTATCGGCTTCTTCTACTCCCGCGACGGGAAGTCGTGGAAGTATGGCGGCCACATGTTCCCGGCGGACACCTCGCTCGGTTCACGTGAGTGGGCCGGCTCGACGATTCTGCGTGACGGCAACGAGGTGCAGACCTTCTACACCGCCTCCGGCCGCGACAACGGCGGCATCGACCCCAACGACGCCCTGCAACGCCTCGCCACGGCGACTGGGCGGATCCACGCCGACGACCGCGGTGTGTGGTTCACCGGATTCCGTAATCACAAGATCATCGCCGAGGCGGACGGGCGCTTCTACCAAACGCTCGAACAGTCTCAGGCCGGCCCGATCATCTACGCCTTCCGTGACCCGTTCGCCTTCCGCAACCCCGACGACGACCGCACGTACATCCTTTTCGAGGGCAACACCGGTGGCGTGGCCGGCGAGTACCAGTGCCAGCAGCGGGACCTGGGGAAGCTGCCACCCGGGCACACGGTACCGGCAGAGGCGCGTTACTACACCGGCAACATCGGACTCATGGAGGCGACCCGCAGCGACCTGCGCAGCTGGCGGCTGCTTCCGCCGATCCTGTCGGCGAACTGCGTCAACCAGCAGACCGAGCGCCCGCACCTGGTCTTCCGCAACGGCAAGGTGTATCTGTTCACGATCAGCCACACGTTCACCTTCGCCCCGGGTCTGACCGGACCTGACGGCGTCTACGGGTTCGTCGGCGAGTCGCTGCGCAGCAACTACCGACCGCTCAACGCCAGCGCTCTGGTCCTGGGCAACCCCCCGGAGCAGCGCCTGCAGCAGTACTCGCACTATGTGATGCCGAACCTGTTGGTGGAGAGCTTCATCGATACGATCTTCACCCAGCCCGGCGAGCAGGCTCCCGTCTACGGTGGAACCCTCGCGCCGACGCTGCGCCTGGACATCCGTGGCAACCGCACCTACGTCGTCGAGGAACTCGACTACGGCTACATTCCGGCCACTCAGCAGACGCGACGACAGCAGGTGGGATAGCCCTGATGAAGCGGTAGGCACCAGCCTGGCAGGGACCGTGACCGCCACGGTCCCTGCCAGCCCATCTCACGACGGCGGTGGCCGCAGCTCGCCCGACCCGCGACGGACGAGCTCGGCCGGGACGACCGCGTGTACCGCCGGCGACCGATCCCCCTCGATGCGGGAGAGCACCAGGTCCGCGGCGGTGCGCCCGATCAGGGGTACGTCCTGGCGTACGACGGTGATCGCTGGGTCCAGCATGTCGGCCAACGGGAAGTCGTCGAAGCCGATCAGCGCGACGCGGTGTTGCCAGCCTCGAGCGAGCAGCACGCGCATCGCCCCTACCGTGATGAGGTTCTGCGCCGTGAATATCGCCGTGGGGGGACTGGTCAGGTCGAGCAGGCCGGCGACGGCGCGCTCTGCCGCGTCGACGCCCTTGAGATCCGTGCACACCGATTCGTCGCGCCATCTCAACCCGGCCTGGGCCAGCCCCTCAAGGTAACCGATGCGGCGCTCCTGGCTGGTCCAGACGGTTTCCCGGCCGCCGAGAAAGGCGATGTGCCGATGCCCGTACGCGGCGAGTTGCAGAACCGCCTGTCGGGAGCTTTCTCGATTCGTGGTGGTGACGCTGTCGGTGTCACTGAAGGTGGGCGGGCGGTCCACCAGCACCATCGGGGTACCGCGCGACCGTTCGTGCTGCAGGTCGTCCTGCTGCCCGCTGGCGGCCATGACGACGATGCCATCCACCCGTCGCCCGGCCAGGGACTCGAGTTGTTCCCGTTGCAGGTCGATGTCGTCTTCCGCGCTGCTGGCAAGCACGAGTACCCGGTCGCGTCGGGCCCGCTCCTCGACGGCGCGCAACAGCGCGGCGTCGAAGGGATTGGACAGGTCCTCGACGAGGACGCCCAGGGTCGCGCTCCGCCGGTCGGAGCGGCGGAGGCTGCTCGCGCTCAGGTTCGGCCGGTACCCGAGACTCTGGGCCGCGGCCCGCACGCGCTCGACCACGTCGGCGCCGGCGCCGCCCTGATCGTTGATGACCCGGGAAACCGTCTTGATGCTCACTCCGGCCAGCGCGGCGACGTCGCGCATGGTGGGCTCGATGCGCCGCGCGGGAACCTGCGTCATGTCGCCGTTACTCCCGTCAGGTTACGGTTATGTTACAAAGACTTGTCGTGATCGATTACTCGCCCGTAGCGTCAACGTTGTCGTACCGGCATTGCGCAGGTGATGCTCGGCGACGTCTTCGAAACGCCGTCACAGGATACGGTTCGCCAACCCACCGGCTCCGCAGGCGATCCACTGTCCATGCCGGGTACGACAACGTTGTCGCAGGGGCGGTACCCGTGCCGCCCGGTCATGCCGACCCACGATCAGGAGGTCAGGATGTACCACCGACTGGCCACGACGTACGCCGCCGCCGCTCTGAGTGTTGCGGTCATGGCTGGGTTGTCCTCCGCGGCGCCCATCCCCGGGCCGGAGGCCGACGCCCCTGCGACCTTCGCCGAGCCCTACCGTCCGCAATTCCACTTCACGCCCGAGCGCAACTGGTTGAACGACCCGAACGGACTGCTCTACCACGAGGGTGAGTACCACCTGTTCTTCCAGTACAACCCGGACGGCACCGGGTGGGGCAACATCTCGTGGGGCCACGCGGTCAGCACAGACCTCGTGCACTGGCGACAACTGCCGCTGGCCATCGGCCACGACGACGAGGAGATGATCTTTTCTGGCAGCGCGGTCGTCGACCACGCCAACACCTCCGGATTCGGCACCCCGGACGAGCCCGCGATGGTCGCCGTCTACACCAGTGCGGCCAAGACCGGCGGGAGCCAAACGCAATCGCTGGCCTACAGCACCGACCGCGGTCGGACGTGGACCAAGTACGCGAGCAATCCGGTGCTCGACATCGGCTCACGCGAGTTCCGTGACCCGAAGGTGCAGTGGTACGCGCCAACCAAGAGCTGGCTCATGGCCCTGGTCCTGGCCACCGAACGCAAGGTGCGCTTCTACTCCTCAAAGGACCTGAAGTCCTGGACCCATCTCAGTGACTTCGGCCCGGCCGGCGCGGCCGGCGGCGTCTGGGAGTGCCCAGATCTGTTCCCGCTACCGGTGGACGGCAACACCGGCAAGCAGAAGTGGGTGCTGATCGTCAGCCTGAGCCCCGGTGGTATCCAGGGCGGCTCGGCGACCCAGTACTTCGTGGGCGACTTCGACGGCAGGACGTTCACCCCGGACGACGATGGCTCCTACACGCCACCTGCCGGCGCGGTGCTGCAGTCCTTCGAGGCGACGGACTTCGCCGGCTGGACGGCAACCGGCACCGCGTTCGGTCCCGGTCCGTCGGCGGGGGGCTGGCAGAACCAGCACGGCGTCAGCGGTTTCTTCGGCCAGCGCCTGGCCAACAGCTTCCACGGCGGCGACACCCCGACCGGCACCCTGACCTCGCCGCCGTTCACCGCACGCAAGCCGTACCTCAACTTCGTCGTCGGCGGCGGCAGGCACCCGCACAACCCGGATGCGGTCGCGCGATCCTCGACACCTACCGGCACCCTCCTGGCCGACTTCGAGGGCGGCGACTACGGCGACTGGACGGTGGCCGGCCGAGCGTTCGGCGCCGCCCCCGCCACCGGCACGCTGCCCGGCCAACAGCAGGTGTCCGGGTGGCTGGGCAACGGCCTGGTCAACACGTACGTCGAAGGCGACTCGACGGTCGGCACGCTGGCCTCGCCGACCTTCACCATCGACAAGGCGTACCTCAACTTCCTCATCGCCGGCGGCTACCACCCGATGAGCCTCGGCGACCCGACGGCGGTCAACCTCGTCGTCGACGGCAAGGTCGTCCGCACGGCCACCGGCAACGACTCCGAGGCGTTGAACTGGGCCAGCTGGGACGTCCGTGACCTGGCCGGCAAGGCGGCCCAGATCCGGGTCGTCGATGCCAACACCGGCAGTTGGGGCCACATCAACCTCGACCACGTCGTGCTCTCCGACACCCGGGCCAGACCCGTCTCCACCGAAACCTCAGTCAACCTGCTCGTCGGCGGCAAGGTCGTACAGAGTGTCACCGGGCCCAACAGCGGCGTCCTCGACTGGGCCCACTTCGACCTTCGCCCCTATCAAGGCAGGCAGGTCCAGATCCAGCTGGTGGACAACAACACCGGCGGCTGGGGCCACATCATGGCCGACCACTTCGTCGCCGCCGACGCGCCCGCGCGGTCGGTTCTCGAACGCGCGAGCTGGGTCGACCACGGCAAGGACTACTACGCCGCCATCTCCTTCGACAACGTGCCCGACGGCAAGCGGTACATGATCGGCTGGATGAACAACTGGCAGTACGCCGGAATCATCCCCACCTCCACCTGGCGGGGGGCGATGAGCGTGCCGCGCGAGATGGGACTGCGCACCATCGACGGCAAGCTGCGTCTGGTCCAGCAGCCGGTAGCTGGATTGAACCAGCTCCGCCACGGTCCACCGGTCACCGCGCAGAACCGGACGATCCGCGCGGGTTCCGCGTCGCCGATCGGCCGTGGCCGTGCCGTGGAGATCGCGGCAACGTTCTCTCTGGGTGACGCGGAGCGGTTCGGAATCAAGATCCACGCCGGAGCGGGCCAGGAGACGGTCGTCGGTTACGACCGTCGGACCAGACAGGTGTATGTCGACCGGTCCCGGTCCGGCGCCGTCGACTTCAGCCGAGACTTCGCCGGTGTGCATCGCGCACCACTGGAAGCCCAGAACGGCAAGGTGACGCTGCGCATCTTGGCCGACTGGTCCTCGGTGGAGGTTTTCGGCGGCCAGGGTCAGAGCGTGATCACTGATCAGGTGTTTCCCGGCGCGGACGGCGACAGCGTGCAGGTCTTCGCCGAGCGGGGATCCGTGCGGCTGGACGCGCTCCAGCTCTGGCAGCTTCGCTCGTACCGGAACTGATCCTGCTCGGCCGGCTGCGCACCTCAGGGGTGGGCGGCCGGGCCTGCGGGAGTGCTGCTCGGGCGGGCTCGTGGGGTGGTGGTCCGGGCGACGGGTCGCGCTCAGTCCACGATGAGGCGGTAGCCCTGGCCGATCTCGGTGGCCACGAGCCAGCCGTAATCGCCAAGTTCCGCCCGCAGGCGCCATACGGCCTGCTCGCCGCCGAAGCGTCCGCCGCGGTGGGGCACAGGTACGAATCGTTCGATGATGCTGCGGGACAGCGTGTAACCCGGGTAGTCGGCGAGGGTGCGCATGAGCATCGCCGGCCGCGGTCCGAGCCGGATGGTCGTACCGTTGACCAGCACGGCGTCGCCCTGCACGGTGAACCGATGGCCACGGGCCTGGAACTGCCGACGGCGCGACACCAGCACCTCCACGAGGCGTCTGGCGAGTTCGTCAGGGCTGCCATCGGCAGCCCAGGCGACAGGCACCTCCCGGGAGAGAAAGAATTCGGCCGACTCCTCGTGGGTGGTGGCGACCGCGACGTCCGTCGCCAGCGCGCTCAACAGCAGGTTCCCGCGATTGGCCCGGGTCGTGACGTCGACCAGCGCGCGCGGCCCGGCGGCGCTGGCGAACGTGACCGCCTGAACCTCGCGCTGGATGATCATCCGCGCGAGCCGGTTCAGTGCCGCCAGGCCGACCGGGCGAGCCGAGCGACGGGTCGGCACGACCATCACCCCGATGCGGTGTGAGCGGAGTCTGCCCAGCGGTCGGGCCGGCAGCGCGTCGTCGGCCGTCACGGCGACGCGGCGGCTCACCGGGTCGCGGCCGAGCAGCCAGGTCACCGCCTCACCGAGGTCACCGGTCGACGCCACCCAGTGGTTGGTGAATCCGGTGGTCACCAGCGCGGCGCTGACTGACTCGTGCATCGACAGGATCCTCGCCGAGTTGAGCCGGGAACGGAGGGCATCGGCCAGACCCCATGCTGTCGTCGCCGACAGCCATCGCGACCATCCCGCCGCGGTGGTGGCGACGACATGATCGACCGGAGTCCGGATGAGCCGTCCGGTGGCGAGGCGCATCTTCGCGTCCCGTTCGCCGGGCACGGTCCGCAACAGCGGTAGGTCGACGACCGCCGCCCCGTGCTGACGTAGCAGCGCCGCGACCTGCTGTAGGTCGCCGCCGGTGATGGCCACTGTGTATCCTGCCAGCGTTAGGCCAGCCCCGGTCGGCGTCATGCGAGGAGTCTTGGGGTAGTGCGTTACTGATACGTTGCCGGCCTCGCAGGAGATGGTGAGCCCCTTATCCCATCGATGTTCATCCTGGTTTGAGGTCTTCGAACTATCTCCGTGCCGGATTCGTAACCGCGACGCAACAAGGGCCATGTGCACCCCGCCACACGCGGAGTTGATGGCTCAGCAACGCTCGTGATTTCCGGCGGCCCTACGGTCTCGGCCATGACCACCTATCTGCACCGCCGCGGCTTCCTTCGCCTCGCCGGATCTGCTGCCGCCATGGCGGCAACCGGTAGCGCCCTGTCCGCGTGCGCTGTCGACGAAAGCCCCGGCCAACCTGTCGGTGCCGGCATCAATAACCTGCGCAAGGTCAAACTCGGATTCATCGCGCTCACCGACTGCGCGCCATTGATCGCGGCAAAGGAACTCGGTTACTTCGCCGAGCGTGGCCTGGACGTCGAGCTCATCAAGCAGGCGTCGTGGCCGGCGACCCGGGACAACCTCCTGAGCGGTGAGATCGACGGCGGGCATGTGCTGTTCAGCATGCCACTGTCGGTCGCGATGGGCATCGGTGGAAAGGCCGGTACGACCAATCTCAAGATCGCTATGGTGTTGAACAACAATGGCCAGGCCATCACCCTGAAGAAGGCGTACGGTGGTGCCGCCTACGGTGACCTGAGCGCGGCAAAGTCCTTACTCGAAAAGGAGAAGCCCAAGCTGGCGATGACCTTTCCGGGCGGCACCCACGACACGTGGTTGCGCTACTGGCTCAAGGCAACCAAGGCCGACCTCTCCAACATCCAGGTCTCCGCGGTTCCGCCACCGCAGATGGTGTCGAACATGGCCGCCAACAACCAGGACGGATACTGCGTGGGCGAGCCGTGGAACGCGGTGGCGGTCCAGAAGGGCATCGGCTTCACCCACATCACCACCCAGGACATTTGGCAGCACCACCCGGAAAAGGCGCTCGTGGTGGGAGCCAGGCTCACCCAGGACCAGGGCACGCTGGCCGAGGTCATGAAGGCCATTCTCAAGGCGTGCAAGTGGCTGGACGACCTCGCCAACCGCGACAAGCTGGCCGGCATGCTCTCACCGGTGGGCTACGTCAACGCGCCGGCGGCGGACATCAGGGGCCGGCTGCTCGGCCAGTACGACCTTGGTGCCGGCCTCGGCACCAAGACCTACACCGGTGACCAGATGATGTTCTTCCGCGACGGCGAGACGCCCTACCCGCGGCGCTCCCATGTGTACTGGTTTCTGGCCCAGTACCAGCGCTTCGGGCTGGTCAAGGACGCGCCCGACTACGCCAAGCTCGCCGACGAGCTGATCCTGCACGACCTGTACGCGAAGGTCGCCACCGACGAGGGCATCAAGATCCCGGACGACGACATGGCGCCGTTCCACGTCAAGCTGGACAACGTCACGTTCGACCCGAAAAACGTCGAGGACGAGGCCAAGCGGCCATGACACCACGCGACGCAACACCGAGCGCTGTCGCGCCGGCCGTGGAAGATTCCAGTCCCAGCCTGATGTCAACCGCTCCGCCGGCAGGCGCGGGAATCGCCGCGCCGGAGACGTCGACCACCGACATCGAATCGCCGGCCCCGACCGTGGGCGTCGAGGCCAGCGGGCCACGTGGTCGGGCAACGGCCGACTGGCTGCCGGCGCTGGGCAGCCGACTGATCGGCGTCTCGGTGACCACGTTCTGGGCCCTGGTCGGCCTCGCGGTCTTCGTGGCCCTGTGGCAGCTCGCGACCCGCAACTCAGCCACGGTGCCGGGTCCGCTCGACAGCGCCCGGACCCTCGGCGACCTGCTCAGCCGACCGTTTTTCAACACCACCAACGACAAGGGCATCGGCCTGCACCTGTACATCTCGCTGCGGCGGGTGTTCATGGGATTCGGTCTGGCCGCGCTGGTGGGGATCACGCTCGGGTTGGCCATGGGGGCGGCCCGGCCGGTCTGGTCCGCACTCAATCCACTGGTGCAGGTGCTCCGTCCGGTGTCGCCACTGGCCTGGTTCCCGATCTGGCTCTACATCATTCAGGAACCGTCGCAGTCGGCCATCATCGTCATCTTCATCACCACCCTGTGGCCAACACTGATCAACACCGCGGCGGGTGCCGTGGCCATCCCCCATGACCAACGCAACGTGGCGCTGGTCTTCAAGTTCCGGCCGCTGGCGTACCTGTGGCATGTGCTGATTCCCAACGCGCTGCCGTCCATCATCACCGGCCTGCGGCTGTCCATGGGCATTGGCTGGATGGTCATCGTCGCGGTCGAGATGCTTCAGGGCAACTCCGGCGTCGGCTACTTCGTGTGGAACTCGTACAACGCCCTGGAACTCGACAAGGTCGTCGCGGCCATCGTCCTCATCGGTGTGGTCGGGCTCGTCCTCGACACGGTCCTGCTCAGGCTCGCCCGGTGGGTCACTCCTGAGGAGGTACACGGATGAGCATCGACATCAACGGCATCCGCAAATCGTTTCGACGTCGGGGCCACGCGCCGCAGGAGGTGCTGCGCGGCGTCGACCTGACCATCAACACCGGCGAGTTCGTCTCGTTCATCGGCCACTCCGGCTGCGGGAAGTCCACCCTGCTCAACATCGTCGGTGGGCTGGTCAAGGCCGACAGCGGCACGGTGCGCATCGACGGGCAGCCGGTCAGCGGGCCGGGGCCCGACCGCGCGATGGTGTTCCAGAACTATTCGCTGCTGCCGTGGTTGAGCTTGCGGCAGAACGTCCGGGTCGCGGTGCAGGAGTCCCGCCCGGGCTGGAAACGGGCCCGGGTCGACGAGATGGTCGAGCGCTACCTGACCGCGGTGTCGCTGTGGGAGCATCGCAACAAGCGGCCGGGTCAGGTCTCCGGCGGCATGGCCCAGCGGGCGGCGGTGGCCCGGGCGTTCGCGGTTGCGCCCCGGACGCTGCTGCTCGACGAGCCGTTCGGCGCTCTGGACGCGCTGACCCGTTCCCGGTTACAGCAGCAACTCGTCGACCTGTGGGACAGCGAGTCGGAGACCGAGACCGTGTTGATGGTGACGCACGGTCTGGACGAGGCGATCCTGCTCGCCGACCGGATCGTGGTGATGGCGAACCTGCCCCACCCGTCGGTGCGTACCACCATCGACGTACCGATCCCCAGGCCACGCAGCCGTACGACGATCATGCACCACCCCGTCTACGACGGCATCCAGAAGCAACTCGTGGATCTCCTCATCGCGGACAACGACGCGGAGCTCGCCGAGGCTGCGGCGGCCTGAGCGCAACGACGACACCTACCGCCGGATCGTGCAGGCTCGCGCGATCACTCCGTGAGCGCACCGAGGTCAGTACTGCCATCAGGGCGGCGTGGGTAGGTGGGCGGCGCGCTGCTCCCAGCCGCCGTGGTGCTGCGGTGGGCTCGCCCCCCGGCGAGCCCACCGCTCAGCGGCGACGATCCGAGCGATCCCCAGTCGAAACAGCCCCTCGCGTAGCTGCTGCGGCCGCAACGGCCCCATCAGCCGGGACCGGTAGCCGGCAGGGTCAGAGCCCGGCTGCCGCGTCGTACCGGCGGCGTAGGTCGACCATCTCCGAGTCGGCCAGCGCCTCCTTGAGCGCCAGTTGTGCGTACCTGTCCGGGAACATCTGCCGCAGCCGGTCGACGTACATGACGTCGGCGGTGGCCTCGACCACCTGGATGCCGGGTGGCTCGGTGGACATGTCCATGATGAGCGGACCGGCCAGCTTGACCGCCACGTCCCAGGGGTGTTCTTTCTCGGCGATCCCGCAGAGGTGGAAGCCGTAGACCGTCCGCACGTCGGCGATCTTGCTGGCCTCGGCCGGCTCGTAGCCGTAGACGTGGACCCCGCAGATCACCCGGGGCTTCGCCGTTTCGGTGGCCGCCTGCTGGGCCTGGTGCCCGGCGTGGTTGTGGTGGGCCGGGTCCGTCTGTTCGAGGACAGTACGCATCCGGTTCATGATCTGCCCCCGTAGATCCGCCGGCTCCGCCGCGGAGTCGGTGGAGTTGACCAGTGCGACCGTGCCGGCCGACACCACCAGCATGATCTCCACCATCCACACGAAGCGGTTTCGGTACCACTGCGCGAAACTCTCTCGGGAAACCATGATCGCTTCTCACCTCGTCACCGGTTCGGGTGCGTCGGCAGACCGCATCGGACGCCTGCGGCGCGTCAGGCGTCGAACAATCGGCCGTCGCGGGGATGCGTACGGCGGGGGGACACCGGCCCGGGGCGGTGTGTTCGTCGTGGCGGTGGCCGGGCGCAGCCGAGGTGGCGACGCGCAAGCGTCTGCCAAGCGGTGCGCCGGCGATGATGCGAGGCTCCCGTGCTGGCCGTTCCCAGCGCGGTTGCCCCCGCGCTGCGGCGATGTGAGCCATTCCAACACGCCTGGACCGGTGCCGGCAATATCGATGGTCCTCGACATCGCTCCGGCTTTTCGCCCTGCCGCAGGACCTTGTTCCGTCGTACGAGGTGATGTATGTGCTCTTCATTCGGCCGGACGTGGCCGCGGTCAAGGTGCGCCAGCGGTACTTCTCCCCGTTGGGCGAGCAGGTGACCGAATTGGGCGAGGGCACGCCGATGTACGTGCTGTCCAAGGAAAACGGTCAGTGGCGACTGACCGCCAACCAGAACACGCCGGTGGCGACCGGCGCATGAAGCTGGCGCGTGACCAGAAGATCCCTGCTTGACGCCCTCAGTGTGGGCGTTAACACTCTCGTTACGCGGTCTTCACCTGCCTCGGCGTGGCAAGCCCGGGGTGTGGTGCGCGTGGGCGGGCCACCTCGTGCCGGAACGGCCTTGCCCGCAGTGGCAGCAGCAACCGGTAGAGCGGCGGAACCGCCCAGGGGGCAAGGGAGAGCCACATGCGCAGACGTACCCTCCTCACGATGCCTGTCCTGGGTGGGGCCGCGAGCCTGCTGGTGCCGGGCCGAGCGCAGGCCGCGCCCGCGGTCACGTACACCAACTCACTGATCGCCCGTCGCGCCGACCCATGGATCCACAAGCACACCGACGGCCACTACTACTTCACCGCGACCGCGCCCGAGTACGACCGGATCGTGCTGCGCCGGGCGACCACCCTGCAGGGGCTGGCCAGCGCCGCCGAGACGGTCGTCTGGCGCAGGCACGCGAGTGGCGAGATGGGCGCGCACATCTGGGCACCGGAGCTGCACTTCATCGGCGGTAGGTGGTACATCTACTTCGCCGCGGGCCGCACCGACGACATCTGGCGGATCCGCCCGTACGTGCTGGAGAACACCAGCGCCAACCCGTTGACCGGCACCTGGGTCGAGCGGGGGCGGATCGCGTTGCCGCTGGACACCTTTTCGCTGGACGCCACCACGTTCGTCCACAACGGAACCCGCTACCTCTCCTGGGCGCAGAACGACCCGGCGGTCGGCAGCGGCACCAACCTCTACCTGGCGCCGATGAGCAACCCGTGGACGATCTCCGCGACGCCGGTCCGGATCGCCGTGCCGACCCACTCCTGGGAGACCATCGGTCACCGGGTCAACGAGGGACCGGCGGTGATCATCCGTAACGGCCGGGTGTTCATGACCTTCTCGGCCAGCGCGACGGACGCCAACTACTGCATGGGGCTGCTGACCGCCGCCACGTCGAGCAACCTGATGAACCCGGCGTCGTGGACGAAGAGCGCCCAGCCGGTCTTCCGGAGCAACGATGCCACCAGCCAGTACGGGCCGGGCCACAACTCGTTCACCGTCTCCGAGGACGGGCAGAGCGACATTCTCGTCTACCACGACCGCAGCTACAAGAACATCACCGGCGACCCGCTCAACGACCCGAACCGGCGTACCCGGATCCAGAAGTTCTACTGGAACGCCGACGGCACACCGAACTTCGGCTTCCCGGTCGCCGACGGGGTGACGCCGTACCGGCTCAGGTCACACAACGTTGCGGACCGGTACATCCGGCACTGGGAGTTTCGTGGGCGCATCGACGCGAACGTGACCGCCCTCGCCGACTCGCAGTTCCGGATCGTGACCGGGCTCGCCGGCAGCGGCACCGTGTCGCTGGAGTCGACCAGCAACCCCGGCTACTACCTGCGGCACAAGAACTACGAGATCTGGGTCGAGAGAAACGACGGCAGCACCCTGTTCCGCAACGACGCGAGCTTCTTCCGCCGCGCCGGCCTGGCCGACTCCACCGGCGTGAGCTTCGAGGCGTCCAACGTCGCCGGCCGTTACCTCCGGCACTACGACTACCTGCTGTACGTGCAGGTGCCGAGCACCGCCACCGACCGCGCCGACGCCACCTTCCACCTGGAGTAGCCCGTCGCCCACCTGCGGTAGCCCGCCGCCGCCCGACAACCGGCTGCGGTGGAGCTACCGTTCCACCACCAATAGGGACTTGCCCACCGTGGCGCGCTCCGCCAGCGCCCGGTGGGCGTCGGCGGCCTGCTCCAGCGGATAGGTGGCACCGATCGCCGGTCGTAGTCGTCCCTGCGCGGCCCGCCGCAGTGCCAGATCCAGCAGTTCGCGTACCCGCTCCTGGCTCGGGGGACCGTCCACCAACGGGGTGATGACCCGGATGCCACGGCGTCCGGCCCGCTCCGGGTCGGGCGTGGCGAAGCCGTCGGCGGTGCCGTAGGTGACGAACCGGCCGCCGTCGGCCACCGCCTCCAGGGCGGCCGTGCCGAGGGAGCCGCCCGCGCCGTCGTAGACCAGTGCCGCCCCGCCACCGGTCGCCTCCCGTACCCGTGCGATCCAGTCCGGCCGGGCGTAGTCGACGGTGACCTCCGCGCCCAGCTCGCGGGCCAGCGCGAGCTTGGCGTCGCGGCGGCCACGACCCGGGCGCCGGCGTCGACGGCCAACTGCACCAGCAGCGATCCGGCGCCGCCGGCCGCGGCCGACACCAGCACCATTCCCCCTCTTCGGTGCTCCGAGCTGGTCCAGGCTGAGCGCGGTCACGCCGTCGTGCAGCAGCGCCGCCGCAACCTCGGTGGCCACCCCGTCGGGCACTGGCATGATCTCCCCGAGGTTGGCGACGACCCGCTCGGCGTAGCAGGTGTCGGTCCGGACGACCACGCGCCGGCCGACCCATGCCGGGTCAACCCCCTCGCCGGTCTCCCGTACCACCCCCGCTCCGCCACCGCCGGGCACGTACGGCAGTGTCCGTGGGAAGAAGTCCTGGCCCCAGCCGGCACGCAGCAGGGTGTCGAGGAAGATGACGTCCGCCACAGCCATGGTGACGACGACCTGGCCGGGACCGGGTGCCGGATCCGGCAGGTTCACGTAGGACAACACCTCTGGGCCGCCGAACCTGGCCACCTGGAGACAGCACGCATGAGAAGCACCTTTCGCGGGAGAAGCAGCGTCGCCGACCAAGTCTTCAACCTCAAGTTTGGTTGAAGTCAACGGACGTGCCCACGCACCGATCCGGCTGGCGGCAACTCCCGGTTACCGCTGGCAGGTAGCGGAGTTGGGGGCTGGCTCCGAGGGCGGCGACGCCGAACGGAGCGACGGTGGCCGGTGCGGGCCCGCCGGGTCCCGCCGGCGCGCCGACCGCGCAGCGCAGCGCCCAGAAGGAGCCGCACCATGACCAGCACAGCGACCGCCTCCGGAGCGGTCCGAAGCACGATTCCGGCCCGACTGGACCGACTTGCCTGGAGCCCGTTCCATACCCGGTTGGTGCTCGCCCTCGGCGTGGCGTGGGTGCTGGACGGGTTGGAGATCACCATCGCCAGTTCCGTCGGCGCCGTGCTCGGGCAGGCCGACACGTTGGCCATGTCCGCGACCGCGGTGGGCGCCGTGGCGACGGTCTACCTCGTCGGCCAGGTCTTCGGTGCCCTGTTCTTCGGGCGACTCGCCGACCGGCTCGGCCGCCGCAACCTGTTCATGGTGACGCTCGCCGTGTACCTCGGCGGCAGCGGCCTGACCGCGCTGACCCTGGGCCACGGTACCGGTGCCGTCGTGTACCTGCTGCTCACCCGGTTCGTGGCGGGTGCCGGCATCGGTGGGGAGTACGCCGCCATCAACTCGGCCATCGACGAGATGATCCCGGCCCCGTACCGCGGGCGGATCGACATCGGCGTCAACGGAACCTACTGGGCCGGGGCGATCCTCGGCACGCTCGGCGCGCTGTTCTTCCTGCACACGCTGCCTCCGGCGCTGGGGTGGCGGCTCGGCTTCCTGCTCGGACCCGTCCTCGCCGTCGTCGTGCTGTACGTGCGGCGCAACCTCCCGGAGAGCCCTCGCTGGCTGCTCATGCACGGCCGCGCCGCGGAGGCGGAGCGGGTGATCGCGCTCGTCGAGGCGCAGAGCCACCAGAGCGGGCGAGCGTTGCGGCCGGTGGACGACAGCGACGCGATCGAGATCCGGCCGGTGCGCGGCGGTTACCGCACGCTGCTGCGGGTCCTCTTCGTGGACCACTGGCGGCGGTCGGTGCTGGGTGCCAGCTTGATGATCACCCAGTCGTTCCTGTACAACGCGATCTTCTTCACGTACGTCCTGGTGCTCACCCGGTTCTACGGGGTCAGCGCGGACAACGCACCCCTCTACCTGATCGGCTTCGCGCTCGGTAACCTGCTCGGTCCGTTGACCATCGGCAGACTGTTCGACACCGTCGGGCGCAAACCGATGATCTCCGGCACCTACATCCTCTCCGGCGTCCTGCTGGCGGTCACCGCGTACCTGTTCGACCAGGGCGTTCTCACCGCGGCCACCCAGACCATCGCGTGGTGCGTCATCTTCTTCTTCGCCTCGGCGGGTGCCAGCGCCGCCTACCTGACCGTCAGCGAGATCTTCCCGCTCGAGGTGCGGGCCCAGGCGATCGCGGTGTTCTTCGCCATCGCACAGTGCTTCGGCGCCATCGGCCCGGTGCTGTACGGCCACCTGATCGGGGCCGGCACCAACCCGTCCCGGCTGTTCGTCGGCTACCTCATCGGCGGGGCCGTCATGGTGGCCGGCGGCATCGTCGAGATCGTCTTCGGGGTTCGCGCCGAACGCCGACCGCTGGAATCCGTGGCACTGCCCCTGTCCGCCGTCGCCGGCAAGGCCCCGCGCCGGGCGGGCGACATCGCCACCGGGTTCTCGTCGTGATCAGAGGAGGCGGGCGACGGTCGGCGGTTACGGCTAGCCGGTACCGAGGGATCCCGGTTGGCGGCGATGGCAGGGGCCGGTCCCGGTGACACGCTCGCTTGGTGAGAACTGGGCAGCCGCCGGGCCCCGCCCGGCGGTGGCACGGAGGGAGCAGGAGATGACAATGGTGTCGCCGGCGGCCGTCGAGCCGAGCATCAACCCCGGCCGCGGCGCGGTCCCCCGCCCGGGCCCGGGCATCGGTACGCAGCGGCGAGCCCGTGGTCGGCTGCCGAGTTGGGCGCGCGTCTTCCTGACTGGTCTGGTGTTGTGGGTGGTGGCGGTGCCGGTCACCTTCGCCACCGGCAACGTCAACCTGATCCCGACGATCATTCTGTTGGGCAGTTTCCTCGTCCCGGTCACGTTCGTGGTGTACGCCTTCGGTCGTGCCGACGGGGTGGTGACGGCGCAGCGTGTCTTCGTCGCGTTCCTCTGCGGTGGCGTACTCGGTGTGCTGGGCGCCTCGATCCTGGAGGCGGCGCTGCTGCGGCAACCGTCCGGGCTCGGCTACGTCGGCGTCGGTCTGATCGAGGAGGCGGTCAAGCTCGGTGCGCTGTGGCTGCTGGCCCGGCACCTGCCCCGGTACACCGCCCGGGACGGCATGGTGCTCGGCGCCTCGGTGGGGCTGGGATTCGCCGCGCTGGAGAGCGCCGGCTACGCCTTCACCGCCCTGTTCGCCGCGCCGGGCAGCCTGTCGCTGCTCAACGTGGTGGAGACCGAGGCGCTGCGGGGGGTCCTGGCACCGTTCGGGCACGGGCTGTGGACGGCGATCCTGGGCGGCGCCCTGTTCGCGACCGCGGCACGGTCGCGCCACGGCCGGCCGAGGCTGCGCGCCTCGCTGGTCGGCTGGTACCTGCTGATGGCCCTGCTGCACATGTTCTGGGACGCCTCCAGCGGGATCGCGGTGCTCCTGACCCTGCTGCTCACCGGCACGCCCACGCAGTTGACGCTGATCTCGCTCGGTGCGGCACCCCGGGTGACCGCCGCTCAGGTGGACACGTACACCGTGATCAGTTGGGCGTTGCTCGCGGTGGACGCCGCGGTCGGGGTGCTGATCCTGGTGGCACGCTGGCGCGCGACGGCCTCGCCGGCTCCCGCGGCGGTCACCCCGCACCCGGCGGCGCGGTGGTGAGACGCGCCGTGCCCCCGCGCCGGTCCCGGCGAACCCGGCCGGCGCACCGGCCGACAACCGAGCCGCCCGGGCTGCTTCGGCAGCCCGGGCGGCGGCGTCTGTCCCAAGCGGCACCGACCGCCCGGGCGACGGGCCGACGGGGAACTACCTTTCGGTGGCGGGTAGGTCGACGACCAGCGCGGTGCCCGACCCGACCGGGCTGGTCACCGACAGGGTGCCGCCCAGCGCGTGCACCCGGTCGGCCAGCCCGACCAGCCCCGACCCCCGACCGGGGTCGGCGCCCCCCGTACCGTCGTCGCGCACCGACAGGTGCAGCCGACCGGCGGTGAGCCGGGCCTCGACCTCGACGACGGAGGCATCGGCGTGCTTGGCGGCGTTGGCGAGCGCCTCGGAGACGACGTAGTACGCCCCGACCTCGACCTGCTCGGGCAGCCGCGCCGGCACGTCGACGGCCAGGTCGACCGGGACCGCCGAGCGCCGGGCGAGCGCCCTGAGCGCCGGCCGCAGGCCGCCCTCCGACAGGATCGCCGGGTGGATGCCGCGGGACAGCTCCCGCAGCTCTTCGAGGGCGTCGGACAGCCCGTCGACCGCCCGGGACAACTGCTTTCTCAGCTCCGGCGAGCCGGGCGGAACGGCGGCCTCGGCGGCGCGCAGCGCCAGGATCAGCGACACCAGCCGCTGCTGGGTGCCGTCGTGCAGGTCGCGTTCGATGCGGCGCCGCGCCTGGTCGCCCGCGGCCACGACCCGCGCCCGGGACGCGGCGAGCGCGTCACGGCCCTGTTCCAGCGAGCCCGCCATCGCGTTGAAGGAGCGCTGCAACACGCCGACCTCGCCGACTCCCCGCTCGGGTAGGCGACTGCCCAGGTCGCCGGCGGCCAACCGGCCCGCGGCGGCGGCCACCTGACGGACCGGCGCGACGATGACCCGGTGCAGGTAGCCGGCGAACACGACGACGAACAACACCGAGCCGGCCAGGCCGGCGACCGCGGCGAACACGGCCCGGTTGGCCGCCGCCTCGGAGCCGTCCTGCCGCGCCTCGGCGAGGCGGCGTTCGGTGGCCAGGAACTGGTCGAACTCCGCCCGCAGGACGTCGACGCGCCGCCTGCCCTCCTCGACCTCCGGCAGGGTCCGCACCGCGGAGCGGTCCCGTCGTGCCTGCGCGACCAGGGGTACCGAGTAGTCGCGCAGGTACGCGTCGCCTTCCGCCGCGATCCGCTCGGCCCTGGCCTGCTGCTCCGGGTTGTCGGCGACGAGCTGTTCGAGGGTGCGGGCCTCGTCGTCGAACGAGGCACCGGCCGCCTCCCATGGCTGCAGCAACTCCTCCCGGCCGGTGAGCAGGTATCCGCGCTGGCCCGTCTCCATGTCGACGACGAGCCGCTCCAGGTGGTTGGCCGTCACCAGCACCTCCTGCGCCCGCAGGGCGCGGCGGTCGTCGGCGCGTAGCTGCGTGACCGAGGTCAGCAGGACGGCGAACGCGCTGCCGACCACCAGCGCCAGCAGGCCGCTGGCCACCACCGTGCGCCCCGTCAGCCCGCCCCACACG
>NZ_SMJY01000069.1:0-26039 GCF_004348355.1 Micromonospora sp. KC721
GGCGAGCGCGGAGGGGCGGGGCGAAAGGTACGGGCGTGTGCGGTTTCGACGTTCCGCGCACACCTTCGCTCAGTGGCCGATGCAGTTTTTCACAGAGGACTTCCGACCCTAGCTACCGTTCAGTAACGTCCGGCGGCACCGGAGCGCGACCGGACCGGCCGTGCCGATCGCCGACACGGCCGCCGGTCGCCCCGGCGCCGACGATGGCAGCAGCCCGCGCCCGGCGTGCGGGTGCGGACGAACCGGAGGTCACCGTGCAGGACATCCTCGAAGCGATCATGGCGGCGGAGGGCTCGGCCCGACCGGAACGGGACCTCGCCGGCCTCGCCGACCTGCCCGTACCCGACAGCTACCGGGGCATGGTCGTCCGCGCCGACGAGACCGACATGTTCGACGGGCTGCCCACCCGGGACAAGGACCCGCGCAAGGCACTGCACCTGCAGGAGGTGCCCACCCCACAACTCGGCCCGGGTGAGGCGCTGATCGCGGTGATGGCCAGCGCCATCAACTACAACACGGTCTGGACCAGCATCTTCGAGCCGCTGCCGACGTTCCGGTTCCTCCGGCGCTACGGCCGGCTCTCCGAGCTGACCCGACGGCACGACCTGCCGTACCACGTGGTCGGTTCGGACGCCGCCGGCGTGGTGCTGCGCACCGGACCCGGCGTGACGAAATGGAAGGCCGGCGACGAGGTCGTCGCGCACTGCCTGTCGGTGGAGCTGGAGGACGCCGCCGGTCACGACGACACCATGCTCGACCCGCAGCAGCGGATCTGGGGCTTCGAGACCAACTTCGGCGGCCTCGCCGAGCTGGCCGTGGTCAAGGCCAACCAGCTGATGCCGAAGCCACGCCACCTCAGCTGGGAGGAGGCGGCCAGCCCTGGCCTGGTCAACTCCACGGCCTACCGGCAGCTCGTCAGCCACCACGGGGCGAACATGAAGCAGGGCGACGTGGTGTTGATCTGGGGGGCCTCCGGCGGGCTGGGCAGCTACGCCACCCAGATGGCGCTGAACGGTGGCGCGATCCCGGTCTGCGTCGTCTCCTCCCCCGAGAAGGCCGAGCTGTGCCGGTCCATGGGCGCGGAGCTGGTCATCGACCGGTCCGCCGAGGGATACCGGTTCTGGTCCGACGAGCACACCCAGGACCAGGACGAGTGGCGCCGCTTCGGCGAACGGATCCGGGAGCTGACCGGCGGCGAGGACCCGGACATCGTCTTCGAGCACCCCGGCCGGGAGACCTTCGGCGCCAGCGTCTTCGTGGCCAAGAAGGGCGGCACCATCGTCACCTGCGCCTCCACCAGCGGCTACCAGCACCAGTACGACAACCGCTACCTGTGGATGCACCTCAAGCGGATCGTCGGAAGCCACTTCGCCAACTACCGCGAGGCGTGGGAGGCCAACCGGCTCATCGCCCTCGGGAAGATCCACCCGACGGTGTCGAGGACCTACCCGTTGGAGCAGACCGGGCAGGCGGCGTACGAGGTGCACCGCAACGCGCACCAGGGCAAGGTGGGCGTGCGCTGCCTGGCCCCGCGCGACGGGCTCGGCGTGCGGGACCGGGAGACCCGGGCCCGACACGAGAGCGCCATCAACCGGTTCCGCGGCCACTGAGCCGTACGGGTGACGGCGGACCGCCATTGCGGCGAACCGCGCTTGCGTTTCCACCACCGTCCGCACACCCATTCGAGTGAGAGTGGACAAAGGGCCGTGGGGCTCGCCCCCCGGCCCTTTCCGCGCACCTCGCGTCGCGCGGGGGCCCGGCCCGGGAGCTGCCAAGATCGTCATTTGGGCGCGTGCGTGGGCACGTCCCGGACGAGCCGGTAATGAGGACACGAAAGCTCGGCACCGCTCTTGCGAACGCCCCCGGGGAGTCTGCGAGTATGTCCCAATGCCCCAGCAGCAGTCCTCCCCTCTCGCGTTCTTCGATAACGCGAACTCGCAGCCAGATTTCACCGTTGGCCTGCGCGGATACAACACCCACCAGGTCGACGACTTCATCGGCCGGATGACCGCGGCGCTGACCCAGTCGGAGCAGGCCCGGGCCGAGGCCGAGCAGCGGATGAACGACGCCCAGCGCCGCCTGCGCCAGGCCGAGCAGCGGCAGAGCGCGATCGAGCAGAAGCTCGCCGAGACCAACAAGCAACTCGAGGAGAACAGCCGCCCCACGCTGTCCGGTCTGGGCACCCGGGTCGAGCAGATCCTCCGGTTGGCCGAGGAGCAGGCCAACGATCACCGGGCCGAGGCCAAGCGGGAGTCGGAGGGCATCCTCTCCGCGGCCCGCCTCGAGGCGCGGGAGATCACCGACAAGGCCCGCGCCGAGGCGGCGGCCATGAAGGCCAGCGCCGAGCGGGAGGCCGGCAACGTCCGCACCGCCGCCGAGCGGGAGGCCGCCGAGGTACGCGTGCAGGCCCGCCGCGAGGCCGACACGCTCCGCGCCGACGCCGAGCGGGAGACCAAGCAGCTGCGTACGGTCACCGCGCACGAGGTGGCCGAGCTGAAGTCCACGGTCGAGCGCGAGGTGGCCACCCTGCGCGCCACCGCGGAGCGGGAGATCACCCAGCAGCGGGCCAAGGCCGCCCGGGAGGCCGAGGAGAAGCGGGCCGAGGCGACCAAGCTGCTCACCGACGCCCGCGACAAGCGGGACAAGGACCTCCAGGCGTTGGAGTTGCAGCTCGCCGAGCGCCGCGAGAAGGCCGAGCGCGAGGAGTCGGAGCGGCACGCCGCCCAGGTGGCGCAGACCCAGAAGCTGGTTGGCGAAGCCGAGCAGCGGGCCCGCGCCGCCCAGGAGCGAGCCAAGGAGATCGAGCAGCGGGCCGAGGCCCGCCGGGTCGAGTCCGAGCGCACCGCCAACGAGACCGTCGACAAGGCGAAGGCCCTCGCCGAGAAGACTCTCAACGAGGCCAAGGCCGAGGCCAACCGGTTGCTCACCGAGGCGCGCACCGAGGCGGACCTCACCACGCAGGCCGCCCGCCGGGAGGTCGAGGACCTGACCCGCCAGAAGGACGCGGTCACCTCCCAGCTCGGCCAGATGCTCTCCGGCCTCGCCGGCATCGTCCCGGGTGTTCCGGCGCAGCAGCCGGCCGCCACGCCGGCCAAGACCGAGCCGGCCAAGACCGACGCCGGGCAGCGGGCGAGCGCGGAGACCACCAGCTGATCCACCGCACCGTCGGGGCATGAACGACGCGGCGCGGGGTGACACCGGGTGACCGGTGTCGCCCCGCGCCGTGTCGGTTTTCCGCTCCCCGCACCGACCTGCGGGAATGGCAGTGAAGTAGGTCCCAACCGGGGTGTCCGTATAGCCCCAGCAGGGCCGGAGGCGTGTGAGGATGGGGACATGTCGCACGGCGAGGAACTGTTCGCTCTCGGCGGGGACGTGACCACGGAGCCCAGCTTCGAGTCCGCCCTGCGGGGGTACGAGAAACGACAGGTCGACCGGTACGTCGCTCGGGCGGAACACGAGATCGCGACCCTGACCGCCGAGCGGGAACAGGCGTACACGCAGATCCACAAGCTGGCCGGTCAGGTCGAGCACCTCCAGCGGGATCTGGCCCAGCTGCGCAAGCAGGCCGCCGTGGTCGACCGGGCGTCCTTCAAGCACCTCGGTCCCCGCGTCGAGCAGATCCTCGCCCTCGCCGAGGAGCAGGCCGAGGCCATTCTGGCCGCCGCCAACGAGGAGATCGACGCCCGCCGGGCCGCCGCCCGACACATCGTCGACGAGGCCCGCGAACAGGCCGCCCAGGCGCTCAAGGACTTCGAGATCGCGCTGGCCGCCCGGCGCGCCGAGGAGGAGCGGCACACCGCCGCCCGGCGGGCCGAGGCGGACGCCGCCGTGAAGGCCGCCAAGGAGGACGCCGCCCGGCTCCGGACGACTGCCGAGGAGGAGTCCACCCGGCTGCGGACAGCCGCCGAGGAGGAGTCCACCCGGTTGCGGACGGCCGCGCAGGATGCCCTGGCCACGGCCCAGCGGGAGGCGACCCGACTACGCGACACCGCCAAGGAGATCCACAGCCGGGCCCAGCAGGAGGCCACCAAGCTGCGCACGGCCGCGCAGGAGGCCCTCGCCCGGGCGCAGCAGGAGGCGACCCAGCTCCGCGATGCCGCCAAGGAGGTGCACGCCAAGGCGCAGCAGGAGGCCAAGCGGCTCACCGACTCGGCGGCGGAGGCCGGCCGGGCCACCCACGCCAAGGCGCTCCAGGAGGCCAAGAAGATCGTCGACGACGCCGAGGAGGCCGCGAAGGGCACCCGTGGCCGAGCCCGGCAGGAGGCGCACCGGCTCACCACGGAGGCCGCCGAGGCGGCCAAGCGCAGCCGCGCCGAGACCGAGGCGTACGTGACCCGGATGCGCACCGAGACCGAGGCGTACGTCCAGCAGACCCGGGCCCAGACGCAGCAGGAGCTGGGTGCCTGGCGGGCCGGGGTGGAGCAGGAGGTCAACGCCCGGCGGGAGGCCGCCGATCGGGAGCTGGCCCAGCGCCGCGCCGCCGCCGAACAGGAGTACGCCAAGCGCCGCGACGAGCTGGAGAGTCGGTACCAGGCCAAGCTGGACGAGCAGGAGCGGCAGCATCAGGCCCGGCAGGACGAGCTGGAGCGGGAGTGGTCGGCCCGACGCGACGAGATCGAGCGGGGGGCGGTGGAACTGCGCCGGGCGGCCGAGGCCGACGCGCTGACCATGCGCCGCCAGGCCGAGGAGGAGGCCGCCACACTGCTCCAGCGGGCCGAGCAGGAGGCCGCCGACAAGCGGCGTAGGGCCGACGAGCACGTGGCCGCCTCCCGCCGGCAGTTCGAGGAGTACGCCGCCACCACCCAGCAGCACCTGGCCACCACCCAGCAGCATCTCGCCGCGACCCAGCAGGAGGCGGCGTCGAGCCGCCAGCAGCTCGCCCAGGTGATGCTGGAGATCGCCCAGGCCCAGCAGCAGCTCGCCGACCTGCGGCAGGAGACCTGGCAGGCGCGGCAGGAGTCCGACGAGATACAGCGGCAACTCACCGAACTCAAGCTGCGCAAGCTGACCGCCGCCCCGTTGGACGGCGCTGGCGCGGACGGCACCGACGACGCGAAGCCCCGGGCCGGCACGGTCCCGGACGGCGCGAAACTGACGGTCGCCACCGTCTCCGACCAGGCGAAGCCGACAGGCAGGGGTGCCGACAAGGCAGACCCGCAGACCGGCGCGGGTACCGACGGGGCGAGGCCGACGACCGCCCCGGCGGCGGACGGGGCGGTCGCCGTCAAGCCGGCGGCCAGCGGGGTGAAGCCCAAGGCCGAGCCGGTGACCACGGTGGAAGGTGGCACCGCCAGCGCCGGCGTCGACGGCGAACCGACCGTCGCGGCGGTGCCGGGGACGGGCGGCCGGGAGCCCACCCCGACGAAGATCACCAGCACCGGGGAGAGCGGCAAGCGACCGACCAAGCCGACCACCGACGAGCGCAGCGCCAAGCCGAGCAAGGTGGTCACCGTCGAGTCGGAGTGACCCGCCCGCCGCCCGTGCCCGTGCGGTGACACCCGGGGTGGCCGGGTCGCTCCACCCACCACTACCCTGCCGGGCAGGGGCCCGGGTACGGGTCCGCAGCGGCAGCCTCCGGCCCTGGCGGCCGGAGCGGGACCCGGGAGGTCCGGTGGAACAGGACGGACCGGCACGTGCCGGTGCCCCGGACGAGCCGACGCGTCGGCCAGCCCCGGACCCGGCCGACGCCGCCGACCGCTGCGGCCCGCGGGGTACCGGCTCGCCGGAGGACCCGGGCGGCACCTTGGCCGACCCGGCGGAGTTCGATGCACCCGGCCAGCTGGCCACCGGCTCGGGCCGCTTCGGCCAACCCGGCCGGCCGTTGCGCCGCAGCAGTTTCCTGGTGGGTTTCACCGGTGCCCTCGGCGTGCTGCTGGCATACACGGTCTGGCTGGGGGTGCGCAACGCCGGCGGCATCCTCGTACTGGTGGTGATCGCGCTCTTCCTCGCCGTCGGCCTCAACCCGGCGGTGAACCGGCTGCGCTCGTGGGGGCTGCGGCACGGCCTGGCCGTCGCGGTGGTCGTCCTCACCCTGTTGCTGGTGGTCGCCGCCGGCGTGGTGGCGCTCGTGCCACCGGTGGTCACCCAGACCTCGGAGTTCATCAACCAACTGCCCAGCTACGTCGAGGAACTGCGCCGCAACCGCACCGTCAACGACCTGGTGGAGCGGTACGACGTGATGGAACGGGTCCAGGAACTGGCCAACGCCGACACCGTGGGCCGAGCGCTCGGCGGGGTGCTCGGCGGTGCCCAGCTGATCTTCGGCACCCTGTTCCGGGGGCTGACCGTGCTGGTGCTCACCATCTACTTCCTGGCCTACTTCGACCGGCTGCGTGCCCTCGGGTACGCGCTGGTCCCCCGCTCCCGACGGCAGCGGGTACGCCTGATCGGCGACGAGATCCTCACCAAGGTCGGGGCGTACATGGTGGGGGCGCTGAGCATCGCGGTGCTGGCCGGCGCGACGACCTTCGTCTTCGCGCTGATCGTCGGGCTGCCGTACCCGTTCGCGCTGGCGGTGGTGGTGGCGGTGACCGACCTGATCCCGCAGATCGGGGCCACCCTGGGCGCGGTGGTGGTGAGCGTGGTGGCATTCGCCACCGGGCTGCCCGAGGGGATCGCCGCGCTGGTTTTCTTCGTGCTCTACCAGCAGGTGGAGAACTACCTCATCTACCCGAAGATCATGCGGCGGTCGGTGCAGGTCAACGAGGTTGCCGCGCTGCTCGCGGCGCTGCTCGGGGTGGCCCTGATCGGGGTGGTCGGCGCGCTGATCGCCATCCCGACCGTGGCCGCCCTCCAGCTCATCCTGCGTGAGGTGGTGCTGCCCCGGCAGGAACGCCGGTGACGCTCAGTCGCGCTGCGGGCCGGGCACCGGGGTGTCGGCGAAGGACGCGACGGTACGGTCGGCGTACGCGCTGACGTCGCCGGTCTCCATCGGGCCGTCCCAGGTGGTCGGCAGCGGCAGCGGCACCGCGGGGTTGACCCGCCGGACGATCTCGTCCAGCACCGTCTCGGCGTCACCCACCCAGAGATGCTTCGCGCCGGGCACCCCGACCACCTCGGCCTGCGGAACCGTGGCGAAGCGCTGCTCGGCCTCGGCGGGGCGAAGGTAGTCGTCGAATTCGGGCACCAGCGCGGTGAGTGGCTTGCCCGACTCGGCCCAGACGGCCAGTTCCTCGGGCGTGGAGAAACGCAGCGGCGGGGAGAGCAGGATCGCCCCGGCCACCGCCGGGTCGCAGCCGTACTTCAGCGCCAGGTCGGTGCCGAACGACCACCCCACCAGCCAGATGTTCGGCAGCTCGTGGAACTCGGCGTACTCGATCGCGGCGTGCACGTCGAAACGCTCGCCGACGGCGGCGTCGAACGCCCCTTCGCTGGTGCCCCGGACGCTGCTGGTGCCCCGGGTGTTGAACCGCAGCACCGCCAGGTCGGCCAGCGCGGGCAGCCGCCAGGCCGCCTTGCGCAGCACGTGGCTGTCCATCATCCCGCCGTGGGTGGGCAGCGGGTGCAGGCAGATCAGGGTGGCCACCGGCGCACGGTCGACCGGCCGGGCCAACTCACCGACCAGCCGTAGGCCGTCGGCGGTGTGCAGCTCGATGTCCTCCCGGCGCCCGGGGAGGATCGACGACGCGCGGATCGGGGTGCTCACCGCTCCAGTCTGGCCCGAAGCCGGCCGTGCCGCTCGCCCGGGCCGAAACCGGGTGACCCAGGTCGCTCAGCCGTGCCTCGGAACGCCGCGCCCGCGCAGCAGGTTCGGGCCGCGCCGGTCCCGGGCCCGCCAGCAGCCGCTGTGCCAGTGCCGCCGGTCGGTGAGGTCGCCCGTGCCGTCGGCGGGCCAGGCCACCAGGTGCGCCACCCCCGGGCGGATCTCCTGGTCACAACCCGGGCAGCGGTACGTCTTGACGGACGCGCCGCCGCTGATTCCGCGTACCTGCCAGTCGCCGTCGCGCCACTGCTGGACCGTGGGCACGCCCTGGCGTACCCGGTCGGTGTCCAGGTGGGCGGCGTCGTCCCGACGGGGACGGTTGCGACGGGGGCTCACGGTTACCCAGCGTACGGTCCGGTCGACGGGACGGCCCGCCGGGCGGGCCCGAGGGGCGTCGGCCGGCGGGCTCGGGACGAGAGGTCAGCGGCGGGTGTGGTCGCGGAAGCCGCGGCCGGTCTTGCGGCCCAGGTACCCGGCGGTCACCAGGTGCTCCAGCAGCGGGGCGGGCGCGAAGCCTGGCTCACGTAGTTCCAGGTACAGCTCGCGCTGGATGGCCAGCGCGACGTCCAGACCGACGACGTCGAGCAGTTCGAACGGACCCATCGGGTAGCCGCAGCCGAGCTTCATCGCGTGGTCGATGTCGTCGGCGGTGGAGTAGTTGGCCTCCAGCATCTTCACCGCGTCGTTCAGGTACGGGAAGAGCAGCGCGTTGACGATGAAGCCGGAGCGGTCACCGCAGACCACGCCGGTCTTGCCGATCGCCGCGCAGACCGCCCCGGCGGTGGCGGTGGTCTCCGGTGAGGTGCGGATGGTCCGCACCACCTCGACCAGCGGCATGATCGGCGCCGGGTTGAAGAAGTGCAGGCCCACCACGTCCGCCGGGCGTTGGGTGGCCATCGCCACGTCGATCACCGGCAGCGAGGAGGTGGTGGTGGCGAGCACGACGCCGGGCTTGCAGATCTCGTCGAGACTGGCGAACAGCGCCTTCTTGACGCTCAGCTCCTCGACCACCGCCTCCACCACCAGGTCGACGTCGGCCAGGTGGTCCAGCGACGCCGACCAGGTGATCCGGCCCAGCGCCGCTTCCCGGTCGGCCTCGCTGAGCTTGCCGCGTACCACGCCCTTGTTGAGCGAGGTCCTGACCGCCTCGAAGACCTTCGCGGACTTCTCCGCGCCCCGGGTCACCGAGACGACCTCGTAGCCGGCCTTGGCGAAAACCTCGATGATGCCGGTGGCCATCGTTCCGGAGCCGACGACGCCGACCTTGGTCCCGGCTGCCGGTGACGCGTCGGCGGGCGCGGATTCCGTGGCCAGCGGCGTCTGCTCGTCGGGTACGACCACCGGGGAGCCCGGCCGCTCGTAGGTGTAGAAGCCTCGGCCGGACTTGCGGCCGAGCAGCCCGGCGGTGACCATCTGCTTGATCAGGGGCACCGGGGCGTGCCGTCGGTCCCGACCGCCGCGCCGGTACATGGTGTCCAGGATCTCGTACGCGGTGTCCAGGCCGATCAGGTCCATCAGCGCGAGCGGCCCCATCGGCAGGCCGCAGCCGAGCTTCATCGCGGCGTCGATGTCCTCGCGGGTGGTGTACCGCGACTCGAACATGCTCACCGCGTGGTTGAGGTAGCCGAACAGCAGCGCGTTGGCGATGAAGCCCGCCCGGTCGCTGATGGTGACGTCGACCTTGCCGAGCCGCGCGCAGAGCGCCTCCACGTCGGCCACCACCTCGGCGGAGGTGACCACCGTTCGCACCACCTCGACCAGCTTCATCACCGGGGCCGGGTTGAAGAAGTGGATGCCGATCACCTGGTGCGGCCGGGCGGTCGCGACCGAGATCTCGGTGACGCTCAGCGAGGAGGTGTTGGTGGCCAGGATCGCCTCGGGCTTGCAGACCCGGTCCAGCTCGGCGAAGATCCGCTGCTTGAGGTCGAGGTGCTCGGGGACCGCCTCGACGACCAGGTCGACCGCGTGCAGGGCGTCCAGGCCGACCTGGAAGTTCACCCGGGACAGCAGGGCGTCCCGGTCGGCCTCGGCGAGCTTGCCCTTGGCGACGGCCCGGTCCGTGGAGCCGGTGAGGGTGGCTCGCCCCCGATCCAGGGCGGCTTCGGAGATCTCCACCGCCATCACGTCGAGGCCGTTACGGGCGAACACCTCCACGATGCCGGCACCCATGGTGCCCAGACCCACCACGCCCACACTGGTGAACTCGCGCGCCACGAACGGCCTCCCCTGGTTCGACGCCGCCTACCATGCTGAACGGCCGCTAAGGTTATGCGCCGGAGTCTGCCACGTGGCAATGCGATCTCGAGACGCCGTGGGATATTTCACGCAGGCTCTGCCGTCCTGGTGCCGGGTCAGCGACGTCGCCGCGGACGTCACGGCGTGACGTCGGCGCCGACCGGCGACGATCCGGGACCGGATCCGCCCGGCCAGACGTCGGTGGGACCGTTGGCCAGGTCGTCCGTTGACAGCGGCAGGGTGGGTCGACTGCTGCGGCGTACCGGCCAGCCGCCCATCGCGAACCGCAGCCCGACCGGGTCGGTGGCCGCCAGGCCGGGGTCGAACAGGCGCAGTTCGGTACGGCCGAGGCGGACGACGTCACCGTCGGAGAGCAGTTCCGGGCCGGCGATCCGACGGTCGTCGAGCCACGTCCCGTTGGTCGAGCCGAGGTCAACCAGGATCGCCCCGGCGTCGGTCAGCCGTACCTCGGCGTGCCGCCGACTCAGGTGCGGGTCGGCCAGCGCGATCTCGACCTCAGGGGCCCGGCCGATCACCTGTGGTCGTGGACTCAGCCGGAAGCTCGCCCCGCGCATCGGGCCACCCATCACCGTCAGTAGCGGCGCCAGTTCCGGGTTCTCCTCCATGGACAGTCAGCTCCCCCCACCTGCTCGCCCCGGGCCCAGCCTGCCATCCGGAGCCGGCGGCTCCAACCCCCGGGCGGCCATCTCCCCGACCCCCGCCGGACACCGCAGGTTGGCTGATCCGTCGCCCGGCCGACACGCACCGGCGGCACCATCCTCACCGCCTGCCCTGGGGCCGGACAGCCGACCCCTACCCGCGGGTAGGTTACCGGTCTAGACTTCCGCCATGACGGCTGTTCAGGTTCCGGGCCTCCCAGTCATCGAGGATGGTCGACTGGTTTCGACGAGTCCCGCCACTGGCGAGGAGGCCGGGCGCTTCCCCGTCGCCACGGCCGACGAGGTCGCCCGGGCGGTGGACCGCGCCCGCGTCGCCGGCGACTGGTGGGCCGGGCTCGGCTTCCGGGGGCGACGCGAGCGGTTGCTGCGCTGGCGCGGCCTGCTCGCCCGGCGGATCGAGGAACTGGCGCGGCTGATGCACGTCGAGGGGGGCAAGCCGATCCCCGACGCCGTGGTCGAGATCCTCACCGCGATCGAGCACGTCGACTGGGCCGCCCGCAACGCCGGCCGGGTGCTGGGGCCCCGTCGGGTCCGCTCCCGGCTGATCCTCGCCGAGTTCACCGGCCACCTGGAGTACCAGCCGCACGGTGTCGTCGGCGTGATCGGCCCGTGGAACTATCCCGTACTCACCCCGATCGGTTCTATCGGGTACGCGTTGGCCGCCGGCAACGCGGTGGTGTTCAAGCCCAGCGAGTACACCCCGGCGGTCGGGCAGTGGCTGGTCGACAGCTTCGCCGAGGTGGTGCCCGAGCAGCCGGTCCTCACCGCCGTACACGGTCTCGGCGACGTCGGTGCGGCGCTGTGCCGCGCGGGTGTGAACAAGCTCGCCTTCACCGGTTCGACCGCCACCGCCAAGAAGGTGATGGCCGCCTGCGCCGAGTCGTTGACCCCGGTGCTGCTGGAGGCCGGCGGCAAGGACGCGATGATCGTCGACGCGGACGCCGACCTGGACGCCGCCGCCGAGGCGTGCGTCTGGGGTGGGCTGACCAACGCCGGGCAGACCTGTATCGGCATCGAGCGGGTCTACGCGGTCGAGCCGGTCTTCGACGCCTTCGTCGGCAAGGTGGTCGCCCGGGCCGAGCGGCTGACCGTGGGCGTCGACGGGGCGGACATCGGCCCGATCACCATGCCGGGCCAGCTCGACGTGATCCGGCGGCACATCGACGACGCGCTGGCCGCTGGCGGCCGGGCCGTCCTGGGCGGGTCGGACGCGGTACGGCCGCCGTACGTGCACCCGACGGTGCTGGTGGACGTGCCCGAGTCGTCGGCGGCCGTCCGTGAGGAGACCTTCGGCCCCACCCTGACCATCAACCGGGTGCCCGACGCCGACGAGGCGGTACGCCGGGCCAACGCCCTGTCGTACGGCCTCGGGGGTTCGGTCTTCGGCCGCAAGCGGGCGGTGGCGATCGCCCGGCAGCTGCGCTCGGGCATGGCCTCGATCAACTCCGCGCTCACCTTCGCCGGGATGTCCACCCTGCCGTTCGGTGGGGTGGGCGACTCCGGGTTCGGCCGGATCCACGGCGAGGACGGGCTGCGGGAGTTCGGCCGGGCCAAGGCGATCACCCGTCGCCGGGCCCGTTCGCTGCTGCCGTCGACCACCTTCGAGCGGACGTCGTCCGACGTGGCCCGCCTGGTGAAGGTGGTCAAGCTGATGTACGGCCGCCGCTGACCGGCACGACCCGCGGTACGGGCGGGCCGGCAGCTCAGAAGAGGGTCAGCTCGTCACGCTCGATGCCACGCAGCTTGTCGTAGTCGACCACCACGCAGCGGATCCCCCGGTCGGTGGCGAGCACCCGGGCCTGCGGCTTGATCTCCTGGGCGGCGAAGACCCCGGTGACCGGGGCGAGCAGCGGGTCCCGGTTCATCAGTTCGAGGTAGCGGGTGAGTTGCTCCACGCCGTCGATCTCGCCGCGCCGCTTCACCTCCACGGCGACGGCACCGGAGTTGGCGTCCCGGCAGAGCAGGTCGACCGGGCCGATGGCGGTCATGTACTCGCGGCGTACCAGGGTGAAGCCCTCGCCGAGGGTCTCCGGGTTGGCCGCCAACAACTCCTGAAGGTGCGCCTCCACACCGTCCTTGCGCAGCCCCGGGTCGACGCCCAGCTCGTACGAGGTGTCCTGGAAGACCTCCTCCAGGGTGATCCGCAGTTCCTCGCCCGCCTTGTTGACCACCCGCCAGACGCCGGGAGCCTCTTCCAGCCGGCACGGCGGACTCATCCAGTTCAGCGGCTTGTACGCCCGGTCGTCGGCGTGGATGGAGACCGAGCCGTCCGCCTTGACCATCAGCAGTCGGGTGGCCGGCGGCAGATGCGCCGAGAGCCGTCCCACGTAGTCCACCGAGCACTTCGCAATCACCAGCCGCACCCGAGCAGGGTAGCCGAGAACCGGTCCGCCGCCAGCGAGCGGCACTGGCGTGCCGGTGCGACCCTTGGATCGTGTTCGAAGTACTCACCGGCACCGGGCTGGCCGCATCGGCGGGCCTGAACGCCTACATCCCCCTGCTCACCATGGGACTGCTGGCCCGCTACACCGACCTGATCGACCTACCCGCCGGCTGGCAGTGGCTGGGCGACGGATGGGTGCTGGCGATCCTGGCCGTGCTGCTCGCCGTCGAGGTCGTCGCCGACAAGGTGCCGGTGGTCGACCATGTCAACGACGTCATCCAGACGGTGGTCCGCCCGACCGCCGGCGGCCTGGCCTTCGGGGCCGGCGCCAGCTCGGAGACGGTGACGGTCAGCGACCCGGGCGGCTTCTTCTCGTCCCACCAGTGGGTGCCCGTGGTGGCCGGCGTGGTGATCGCGCTCGGCGTGCACCTGCTCAAGTCGGCCGCCCGGCCGGTGGTCAACGCCACCACCGCCGGGGCCGGTGCCCCGGTGGCGAGCACCGCCGAGGACGTGTCCAGCGTGGTCATGTCCCTGGTGGCGATCGTCCTGCCGGTGCTGGTGCTGGTCTTCCTGGTCGGTTTGGTGGCCTTCCTCTTCTGGTTCCTGCGCCGCCGGGCCGACCGCCGCCGCGAGCGCCGGGCCGCCCGGGCCGCCGGCTACCACGTCTGACCGGCCGTACGGCTCCACCAGCGCGCACGCCGCTGGCCGGCACCCCAGGGGGTGCCGGCCAGCGGGTGTTCAGGTAGATCAGCTGTTCCAGTACTGGGCGACGAGGTCGGCGGCCTGCTGCTCCCACTGCGCGTACGCATCCGGGTAGGCCGACACCTGCACGGTCTGCGCGGCCTCGGTCAACGGCATGTCCTGCCAACCATCAACCTGCTTCAGGCCCTTCAGGAACGCCAGCGTGGAGTACTCCGGATCGGTGATCTGCTCCGGCGTGCCCCAACCCGAGCTCGGACGCTGCTGGAACAGGCCCAGCGAGTCGTGATCGTTGCGGTCACCCAGGTGACCCAGGTTCTCCAGCTTCGACTCCTGCAAGCTGGTCGCGATCGAGATGACAGCCGCACGCTCCGGCAGGCCCGCCTTCTTCGTCGCCGCGATGATCGCCTTGACATTGGCGGTCTGCTCGTCGTTCAGAGTGATCTTCGACTGGGCACCCTGCACACCGTGCGGGATCAGCTTGGCCTTGTCCACGGCCGGCTTGTCGGCCTGGACCACACCGGCGGTCGGCACCGGAGCGGCGTGGGCCTCGGTCACGGGGCCGGCGAACACGCCACCGGCGAAAGCCAGACCAGCAATACCCAGAACGCTCTTACGCATGATCGTGTTCATGAGGAAGCTCCTTCACGGGGGTCGACACACACGTGTCGTGGGGACGACAACGCATGCGGGCACCTCGACAGGCGCTCAATCAAGGGGGAAAGCATGTCCGGCTTCTCGCCAACCCGAAGGGGTTCGCGGTCACGCCAAGCACGGGGGCTTGCGGTGCCGGGACCATGTGTAACGACCGGTGGGCCACCATCATTCCGGGCCCCCGCACCCGCCGGCAGGCCGTTGGGCCAGGCAGCGGGGCGTGCTGCTGCGGTCGTACAGAGAATGTAACGACCCCGGGCCCGCCACCATTCCGCCACCGGGGTGTCGCCGGTCACGGGATCCAGACCCCAGACTGACACGAACCGGACACGGACGCCTCGAAGACGACCGGACGTGGTGGGTTCATCCTCGGGGCCTGGCCCAGGCGAGGAAGCGTTCCGTCAGGTCCGCGCAGTGGTCGGGGTTGAGCTGGGCGAGTTGGTCGCGGGCCTCGGTCATCTGCTGGGCGAGGTAGACCAGCAGGGCGGTACGGTCGTGCCGGTACTCGACCAGCAGGGAGAGTCTGGCCGGCTGGCACGGCCACGGCGCGCCACAGTTGCGGCACCGCCACAGCGGACGCATCGGCAGGTGGGGGACGATCCGGCCGACCATCAGCGCATCCGCAGGGCGATGGCGCGGGCTTCCTCATCATTCAGCGGCAGGAACCACAGGAAACGCTTCACGATCTCGGGCGGCTCCGGCCCCTCCGGTCGGCCACGCAGGTCGCGGATGGCGTTACGGATCAGGGAGGACATAACCGGGATCAGGGTCGTGCCGTCCAACCGGTCCTGCCCTATCGCACGAAACGCCGGGCATGGCCACGGCTCGCCGCAAACCTCGCAATCCCACGTCGGGTGACAACCGATGTGCCCGGTGACCCTGAGGACGCTGCCGAACACGCTCACCAACGACCTCCATTGGCCCGGCACTGCTGCACCGGCGTGAGCCATCCGGCGCGACCAGGCCGCCGCACCGGTATCGGTCGGGTCGGCTGACGCATCCACTCGGGAAGGTGGGTGCCAGCCGCCCGCTGCGGCAGAACCGGCAGGGCTTTGGTCCGGCACCGGAACCACGACATACGCATGTCGACCTCCTTGAGAGTGGAAAAGGGCCGCTCCCCCACGGGGCAGGGGAGCGACCCCGGGACGGAGTCCGCCCGAGCTCTGTCCGGCGACGAGCGGGTCCGCATGAGTGACAGTCTGGTGAGGACACCGATACGCTCGGAAGCTGTTCAGGCTGGCCCCGGTAAGGGTCGGGCAATCACGCGCCGTAGCTGGCGACGCTCGGTGATCTTGGCGAATCTCTGGAGGTGCGATGGAAGGTGAGCAGACGGTCGATTTGATCCGTGCCCAGCTCCGCAGGCAGCGGGTCTTGGCCGGCATGAATCAGGAGGAGTTCGGCAAGCGGACGAACTACTCGGCGTCGACCGTGTCCGCCGTCGAGACGGGCACCCGGCCCATCGACCTGCCGTACGCCCGCCGCGCGGACGAGATCCTGGAAACCGGCGGCCTCTTCGAGTCCCTGCTGCGGTCAGCGCAGCGCGACAGTCTGCCCACGTGGTTCAAGCCCTGGCGTGACGCCGAGCGCGTAGCCAACCAACTCCGCTACTTCAACCCGACGCTGATCCCCGGCCTGCTCCAGACGGAGAACTACGCCCGCGCGGTGCTGCGCTTCGATGACACTCGGCCGGAGTCGGAGGTCGAGCAGCAGGTGGCCTCCCGGCTGGAGCGCCAGGAGATCCTGACCCGCGAACGTCCACCGCAGGTCGTCGCGGTCATCGACGAGTCAGCGCTGCGCCGCCAGGACGCCATCATGGGCGAGCAGCTTGCCCACCTGCTGCGCATGACCGAGCTACCGCACGTCCATGTCCACGTCGTGCCGGCGAACGCCGGCCTGCATGTCGGACTGTCCGGACCGCTTGCTCTGGCGATGCTGCCCGACGGGACATGGCTTGGCCATCTGGACGACCAGCTTGGCGGCACGGCGGTTGGCACCGACGAGAAGGTGGCTACGCTTCTGGCCAGATGGGAAGGCGTACGGGGCGTCGCTCTTCCCGAAGTCCTGTCGGTCGCCCTGGTGAAGGAAGTTGAGAGCCAGCATGGACCTCAGTAACGCTCGGTGGAGGAAGTCCACCAAAAGCAACACGGCAGGCGGCGACTGCGTTGAGGTCGCGGACAACCTGCCCGGTGTAGTTGCCGTCCGCGACAGCAAGGATCCGGCCGGCCCGGTGCTCGCCTTCGACCCGAAGACCTGGAAGTCGTTCGTCGGGTACGCCAGGCGGCACTGACCCAGGAATGCAGTGAAGACCCCCAGCCTTCGCGCTAGGGGTCTTCTTCGTTCCGCCCACGCGCGGAACAGCAGCCAACCGGCGGACGGATGGGGGACTCCGCGGCCGTCGTCGCGCTGAGATCATCACGCGGTGCATGTGAAGAATCCCCGCGTGGCGCTCGCCGCCGGGGCGGCGGCGCTCGTCGCCGTCGCCGGTTTCGTCCTCGGTCCGATGCCCCTGCGCGCCCCGGTCGACGCGGCCGTCGGGGCCCCCGCCCCGACCGGCGGCTCGCCAGCGAGCACCTGGCAGGACGGCGGCACGGCGGCCAGTTCCGGCGCACCGGAGCCAGCACCGGCGCGTACCCGGGGGCCGGTCCGGTCGACGGACGGCGGGATCGCGCCGGACGCGAACGCCGCCGGCCCAGCGGTGCCGGGCGCGTCCACACCGGGCGCGACGGTGCCGGGCAGTCTGCCGCCGGTGGTGGACCACGGGCCGCGTACCGGCCGGAAGGTCGCCCTCACCTTCGACGCGGACATGACCGACGCGATGCGCCGGCAGTTGCGCGGCCCGAACCCACCCTCCTACGCGAACCTGGCGATCGTGGACCTGCTGGAACGGCAGAAGGTGCCGGCGACCTTCTTCCTCACCGGCAAGTGGGTGCGGGAGTACCCGGAGTTGACCCGGCGGTTGGCCGCCAATCCCCGGTTCGAGCTGGCCAACCACAGCTACGGGCACGACGCGTTCACCCCGGACTGCTACACCCTCAAGCCGCTGCCCCGGCGGGAGATGACCGCCGACGTGGCGCGTACCTTCGACACCATCGCCCCGTACGGCGGCCGGCAGACCCGGTACTTCCGCTTCCCGGGCCTCTGCCACGACCGGACGGCGCTGACCGAACTGGCCCCGCTCGGGCTGACCGTGGTCGACGGCGACGTGGTCAGCGGCGACCCGTTCGCCCGGTACTGGCAGCCCATCGTCCGCGCCGTGCTGAGCCAGGCCCGCCCCGGCTCCGTGATCATTCTGCACGTGACCGAGGCGAACGCGCCGATGACCGACGAGGCGCTGCCGCACATCCTCGCCGGGCTGGCCGAGCGCGGTCTGGAACCGGCCCCGCTCTCCGAGGTGCTGGGCGGCACGTCACGACCAGCCGGGTGATCAAGCAACTCGCCAGGACCTGAGCGGCCCCCTACCGGTGACGAAGGGCGGAAGCCGGCTAACAGACCCTCCCAGATACCTACCATCGGGGCATAAGAGGAGAAGGAGGGTCGCCATGACCGCTGCGATGGAGATGCCCCGGGTCGAGGAGTGCACGGTCACGTCCTGCGCCTACAACCACACCAACGACTGTCACGCGTTCGCGATCAGCATCGGCAACCGGGACCACGCCCACTGCGACACCTTCATCGAGATGCCCGGACGCGCCGGGATCGAGCAGCTCATCGCGCAGGTCGGCGCCTGCCAGCGGTCGGACTGCCGGCACAACTCGGAGTTGGAGTGCCATGCGCCGGCGATCACCGTCGGGCCCGACACGGACATGGCCGACTGCATGACGTACCAGAGCCGCTGAGCGACCGGCCCCGCCGGTTCGGGGGCGGCCGGTGGGGCCGGCGCGGCACTCAGCCGGCCAGGCGGTTGGCCTCCCGGATCACGGTGACCAGCTCGTCGATGATGCCGGTCAGGGCGAAGTCCTTCGGGGTGAAGACCCGGGCCACCCCGGCCGCGCGCAGCGCGTCGGCGTCCCCGGCCGGGATGATCCCGCCGACCACCACCGGCAGGTCACCGCGCCCGGCTTCGCGCAGCCCGGCCAGCACCGCGGGCACGGCGGCCAGGTGCGAACCGGAGAGCACCGACAGGCCGACCAGGTCCACGTCCTCCTCGACGGCGGCGGCCACGATCTGCCCGGCGGTGAGCCGGATGCCCTGGTAGACCACCTCGAAGCCGGCGTCGCGGGCGCGTACCGCGATCTGCTCCGCGCCGTTGGAGTGCCCGTCCAGGCCAGGCTTGCCGACCAGCAGCCGCAACCGGCCGCTGCCCAGTTGCCGGGCGGTGGCGGCGACCCGCGCGCGGACCGCGCCCAGCGTCGCGTCGCCGCCGGCCCCGGCCGCGCCGGCCAGCCCGGTCGGCGCCCGGTACTCGCCGAAGACCTGCCGCAGCGCGCCGGCCCACTCGCCGGTGGTCACCCCCGCCCGCACGCACTCCAGCGTCGCGTCCATCAGATTCGTCGTGGTCGCGGCGGCCGTGCGGAGCCGGGCCAGTGCCGCGTCCACGGCCGCCGCGTCCCGGCCGGCCCGCCAATCGCGTACGCGGGCGGCGGCGGCCGCCTCGACCGCCGGATCGACCTGCTCGACGGCCTCGGCGCCGGCCGCGGTCAGCGGCGACGGCTCGGTCTCGGTGAACCGGTTGACCCCGACCACCACATCGGTGCCCGCCTCCATCCGGCGACGCCGCTCGGCCAGCGACGCGACCAGCGCGCTCTTGAGGTAGCCGGTCTCCACTGCGGCGACCACGCCGCCCATCTCCAGCACCTTCTCCAGCTCGGCCCGCGCCCCGGTGGCGATACCGTCGACCAGGGCGCTCATCACGTGCGAGCCGGCGAACAGGTCCGGGTACTCCAGCAGGTCCGACTCGTACGCGAGCACCTGCTGCATCCGCAACGACCACTGCTGGTCCCAGGGGCGGGGCAGGCCGAGCGCCTCGTTCCAGGCGGGCAGCTGCACCGCGCGGGCCCGGGCGTCACGCGAGAGGGTGACGCCGAGCATCTCCAGCACGATGCGCTGGATGTTGTTCTCCGGCTGGGCCTCGGTCAGGCCCAGCGAGTTGACCTGCACGCCGTAGCGGAACCGCCGGTGCTTCGGGTTCTGGACGCCGTAGCGCTGGCGGGTGATCTCGTCCCACAGCGCGGCGAAGGCGCGCATCTTGGCGATCTCCTCGACGAAACGCACCCCCGCGTTGACGAAGAAGCTGATCCGCGCGACGACGTCGCCCATCCGCTCGGCCGGCACCTGGCCACAGTCGCGCACCGCGTCGAGCACGGCAACGGCGGTGGCGAGGGCGAAACCGACCTCCTGCACCGGCGTGGCGCCGGCTTCCTGCAGGTGGTACGAGCAGATGTTGACCGGGTTCCACCTCGGCATCTCGCGCAGCGTGTACGCGATGACGTCGGCGGTGAGCCGCAGCGACGCCGCCGGCGGGAAGATGTGCGTCCCCCGGGACAGGTACTCCTTGATGATGTCGTTCTGGGTGGTGCCCGCGCATCGGGACAGTTCGGCGCCCTGCTCGGCGGCGACCGTGCCGTAGAGCCCGAGCAGCCACATCGCCGGCGCGTTGATCGTCATGGAGGTGTTCATGTCGGCGATCGGGATGGCGTCGAACAGCGCCCGCATGTCGCCCAGGTGAGCCACCGGCACACCGACCCGGCCGACCTCACCGGCGGCGAGTTCGTGGTCCGGGTCGTACCCGGTCTGGGTGGGCAGGTCGAAGGCGACCGAGAGCCCGGTCTGCCCCTTGGCCAGGTTTCGGCGGAAGAGCGCGTTGGTGGCCGCGGCGGAGGAGTGCCCGGCGTACGTGCGCATCACCCACGGGCGGTCGCGCTCCGGCAGCCGGCCCGGGAGAGCCTTCTCGTCCATGGCCGGAGTCTAAGTTACCGTTCAGTAGAGCGGGTTGTGGAAAACCACACAGGTCCCCGGAGCGGACCAGCGGGGACAGCCGGCACAGCCGGGCCGACAGCACCACACCCCGGGGCTGTCCACCCTCCCAGCGGGTCGCACACTGGACAGCATGGATGACCAGCTCGCGATCTCCGTACGGGGACTGCGCAAGGCGTACGGCGACACCGTCGCGGTGGCGGGGGTGGACCTCGACGTCCACCGAGGCGAGGTGTTCGCCCTACTCGGCCCGAACGGCGCCGGCAAGACGACCACCGTGGAGATCCTGGAGGGCTACCGGCAACGCGACGCCGGCGAGGTACGCGTGCTCGGCGTCGACCCGGCCCACCCGGACCCGCGCCACCGCTCCCGGGTGGGCATCGTGCTCCAGGGCACCGGTGAGTTCGACGAGCTGACCGTCGGCGAGGTGGTCCGGCACTTCGCCGGGTTCTATCCCGACGCCGACGACCCGGACAAGGTCATCGAGCGGGTCGGTCTGACCGGCAAGGCCAGGGCCCGCACGCACACCCTCTCCGGTGGGCAGAAGCGCCGGCTCGACGTCGCGTTGGGCATCATCGGCCGCCCCGAACTGCTCTTCCTCGACGAGCCGACCACCGGCTTCGACCCGGAGGCCCGGCGCGAGTTCTGGGAACTGATCCGGGACCTGGCCGCCGCCGGCACCACCATCGTGCTCACCACCCACTACCTGGACGAGGCGGAGGCGCTCGCCGACCGGGTCGGCGTGATCGCCGCCGGCCGGCTGGTCGAGGTGGCCCCACCGGACCGGCTCGGCAACCGGCAGGAGGCACTGGCCACGGTCTCCTGGCGTACCCCGGACGGGACGCCGGGAACCGCGCAGAGCGCGACGCCGACGGCACTGGTGGCGGAGCTGGCCGCGCGCTTCGGCGGCGAGGTCCCCGGCCTCACCGTGACCCGGCCGACCCTGGAAGACGTGTACCTGACGATGATCGGACGCCGATGACGACCACGACGAAGCCGGCCGCCCCGGCCACCGCCGCCGCACCGGCGCGGCGGCCGGGCGCGCTCGCCCTGCGGCAGGGCCGGTTGGAGATCACCCAGTTCCTGCGCAGCCGGGAGTCCGTCGTCTTCACGATGGGCTTCCCGATCATCATGATCATGATCTTCGCCGCGATCTTCCGCGACGAGATCGCCCCGGGGGTCGGCTACACCCAGTACTTCATCACCGGCATGATCGCGACGGGTCTGATGACGGTCAGCTTCCAGAACCTCGGCATCTGGATCCCCATCGAACGGGACCGGGGGGTGCTCAAGCGCTACCGGGGCACCCCGATGCCGAAATGGGTCTGGTTCGCCGGCAAGGTGATCCTGGTGGTGGCGATCGGCGTGGCCGAGACCGCACTGCTGCTCGCCGTCTCGGTGGCGCTGTTCGACCTGAACCTGCCCGACACCGCCGCCCGGTGGCTCACCTTCGGCTGGGTCTCCGTGCTCGGCGTCACCGCCTGCACCCTCTGCGGCATCGCCATCTCCTCGTTGGCCCGCACCGCCCGCAGCGGCTCCGCCGTGGTCACCCCGGTGGCGCTGGTGCTGCAGTTCATCTCCGGGGTGTTCTTCGTCTTCACCAACCTGCCCGGCTGGATGCAGCAGGTGGCGGCGCTCTTTCCGCTCAAGTGGATGTGCCAGGGCCTGCGCGCGGTCTTCCTGCCGGACAGCTTCGGCGCCCACGAGCCGGGCGGCTCGTTCGAGCTGGGCCGGGTCGCCCTGGTGCTCGCCCTGTGGTGCGTGATCGGCCTGGTGCTCTGCCTGACCACCTTCCGCTGGACCACCAGGCGCGACGGCTGAGCCCGCGCCGCTACCGAGCGGGGCCGGACGTCGCGCGTCCGGCCCCACCACACTCAGTACTGGTAGAAGCCCTTGCCGGTCTTGCGGCCCAGGTCACCGGCGGTGGCCATGCGCTGGAGCAGCTCCGGGGGGAAGAACTTGCCGTCGGCGGTGTCGGTCCAGATGTTCCTGGTGGCGTTGAGCAGCACGTCCACCCCGGTCAGGTCGACCGTGGCCAGCGGCCCCATGGCGTGACCGAAGCCGAGCTTGCACGCGGTGTCCAGATCCTCGGCGGAGACGACGCCGGACTCGACCAGCTTGACCGCCTCCATGGCCAGGGCGCAGATCAGTCGGGTGGTGACGAACCCGGCGACGTCCCGGTTCACCACCACCACGGTCTTGCCGACCCCCTCGGCGAACGCCTTCGCCGCGGCCAGGGTCGCGTCGCTGGTCTGGTAGCCGCGTACCAGCTCGCAGAGCCGCATCATCGGCACCGGGGAGAAGAAGTGGGTGCCGACGACCGACTCCGGCCGCTGCGTCGCGGTGGCGATCTGGGTGACCGGGATGGCCGACGTGTTGGTGGCCAGGATCGCGTCGGACCGGCAGATCTTGTCCAGCGCGCGGAACACCTCGTGCTTGATCTCGATCTTCTCGAAGACCGCCTCGACCACGATGTCCGCGTCGGCCGCCGCCTCCAGCTCGGTGGTCGGGGTGATCCGGCCGAGGGTCGCCTCGACCTCGGAGGCGTCGATCTTCCCCTTCTCGGCGAACTTCTCCAGCGACGTCCGGATGCCGGCGACGCCCCGCCGGGTGGCCGCGTCGTCCAGGTCGCGCAGCGTCACCTGCCAGCCCGCCTGCGCCGCCACCTGGGCGATACCCGAACCCATCAGCCCGGCACCGACGACCGCGAGTCGACCCGCCATCTGCTTCTCCCTCGCTGCGATTGAGTGTCTGGGTGCACCCTAGTCGCCCGAGCTGAACGAGGGCTAAGGCCCGGCGGGTCAGATGGTCAACTCCGGCGCCTGCGCGACAGTCCCCCGCTCGACCTCCACCCCCAGCGCCCGCAGGTCCGCCGCGAAGTCCGGGTACCCCCGGTCGACGTGGTACACGTGCGACACCTCGGTGATTCCGTCGGCGCAGAGCCCGGCGATGATCAGCCCGGCGCCGGCGCGGATGTCGGTGGCCCGTACCGGCGCACCGGAGAGGCGGTCCCGTCCGCGCACCACCGCGTGGTGCCCGTCGGTCTTGATGTCCGCACCCAGGCGCACCATCTCGTTGGCGAACATGAACCGCCCGTCGAAGATGTTCTCGGTGATCAGCGAAGCCCCGTCGCTCACCGCCGCCAACCCGATCGCCATCGGCAGCAGGTCGGTGGCGAAACCCGGGTACGGCAGGGTGACCACGTCCACCGCCCTCGGCCGGTCGTCGGCGCGTACCCGGAAGGCGTCGCCCCGGGTCTCCACCAGCGCACCGGCCGAGACCAGCTTGTCCAGGGCCACCTCCAGCAGCATCGGGTCGACACCGGTGACGGTGACGTCCCCCCGGGTCATCGCCGCACCGAACGCCCACGTCCCGGCGACGATCCGGTCCCCCACCGTGGCGTGCCGCACCGGGCGCAGTTCGGGCACCCCGGCGATACGCAGCGTGGAGCTGCCGGCACCCGAGATCCGGGCGCCCATCTGGTTGAGCATCGTGCAGATGTCGACGATCTCCGGCTCGCGGGCGGCGTTGTCGACCACCGTCACGCCCCGGGCCAGCACCGCCGCCATCACCAGGTTCTCGGTGGCACCGACGCTGGGAAAGTCCAGCGTGATCTCCGCGCCGCGCAGCCCGTCCGGGGCCGCCGCGATGACGAAGCCGTGCTCGCCGGAGACGTCCGCACCCATCCGGGCCAGCCCGGCGATGTGCATGTCCAGGCCCCGGGAGCCGATCGCGTCCCCACCGGGATGCGCCACCCTGACGTACCCCCGCCGGGCCAGCAGCGGGCCCAGCACACAGATCGACGCGCGCAGCCGCCGGACCAGGTCGTAGTCGGCTTCGGCCCCGGGCTGCTCCGGCACGTCGATGATCACCGAGCGGGACCGGGCGGTTCCGCCCCGGCCCACCATCGGGTCGACCGGTTCGTCCGCCTCGAAGCGCACCCCGCAACCGAGCCGGCGCAGCACCTCACCCATGATCGCGATGTCGGTGATCCGGGGAACGTTGGTGATCACCGTCCGCCCCGGGGCCAGCAACGCCGCCGCCATCAGCTTCAACGCCGAGTTCTTCGCGCCCACCACGTGCACGGTGCCGGCCAGTCGGGCCCCACCGGCCACCCTGATCACGTCGACGTCGTGGGCTCCCGGAACAGCCGCCTCGCCCGCGCACCCGGTGGCCGGGTCCGGTCGCGCCGGGATCGTCAGGTCCGGGATCCGTAGGCTGTGCGTCATGGCCGTCCACCTCACGCGCATCTACACCAAGGCCGGCGACGCCGGCATGACCAGGCTGAGCAACAACGAGCAGGTGCCGAAGACCGATCCACGCATCACCGCGTACGCGGACGTCGATGAGTGCAACGCCGCGATCGGCGTCGCCCTCGCCCTCGGGCGGCTCGACGACGAGCTGCGGGCGGTACTGGGCTCGATCCAGAACGACCTGTTCGACGTGGGTGCCGACCTGTCGACGCCGGTCGAGGCGGACCCGAAGTACCCGCCGCTGCGGGTCACCGAGGAGTACGTCGAGCGCCTCGAAGGCTGGTGCGACGAGTACAACGCGCGCCTTGGCAAGCTCGACTCCTTCATCCTCCCCGGCGGCACCGCCGGCGCGGCGCTGCTGCACGTGGCACGGACGGTCGCCCGGCGCGCCGAACGGGCAGCCTGGGCCCTGATCGCTCACGATCCGGAGCGCACCAGCCCTCTCCCGGCAAAGTATCTCAATCGTCTTTCGGATCTGCTCTTTATCCTGTCAAGAACGGCAAATCCGGACGGAGATGTGCTATGGGTGCCGGGCGGCAAGCGCTGAACCTCGGCGCGTTGCACCACGTCGAGGTCTGGGTACCGGACCTCGCCGCCGCCATCAGGAGCTGGGGGTGGCTCCTCGGTGAGTTGGGCTGGACGCCCTACCAGGACTGGCCCGCCGGCCGGTCCTGGCGGCTCGGCCCGACGTACCTGGTGCTGGAGGAATCCCCCGCGCTCACCGGGCGTGTGCACGACCGACGCGCGCCGGGCCTCAACCACCTGGCCTTCCACGCCGGCCCGCCGGCCGCCGTGGACCGGCTGGTCGCCGCCGCGCCCGGGCACGGATGGGAGTTGCTCTTCCCGGACCGTCATCCGCACGCCGGCGGACCGCACACCTACGCCGCCTACCTCTACGACACTCAGGGCTACGAGGTCGAACTGGTCGCCGGCCTCGACTGACGGGCTCCCGCACGCCGGCGCCCGGGGGCTGCGCCGCTCGCTCCCTGCCTTCCGAATCGTGGCGAGTCTCCGCTCGCCGCTGATGGCAACCCGCCAAGGTCCGCAGACGCCGCTGGCCGGCACCCCAGGGGGGTGCCGGCCAGCGGGTGTTCAGGTAGATCAGCTGTTCCAGTACTGGGCGACGAGGTCGGCGGCCTGCTGCTCCCACTGCGCGTACGCATCCGGGTAGGCCGACACCTGCACGGTCTGCGCGGCCTCGGTCAACGGCATGTCCTGCCAACCATCAACCTGCTTCAGGCCCTTCAGGAACGCCAGCGTGGAGTACTCCGGATCGGTGATCTGCTCCGGCGTGCCCCAACCCGAGCTCGGACGCTGCTGGAACAGGCCCAGCGAGTCGTGATCGTTGCGGTCACCCAGGTGACCCAGGTTCTCCAGCTTCGACTCCTGCAAGCTGGTCGCGATCGAGATGACAGCCGCACGCTCCGGCAGGCCCGCCTTCTTCGTCGCCGCGATGATCGCCTTGACATTGGCGGTCTGCTCGTCGTTCAGAGTGATCTTCGACTGGGCACCCTGCACAC
>NZ_SMJY01000006.1:0-86947 GCF_004348355.1 Micromonospora sp. KC721
GGTGGGAGGGACACCGGCCGGTCGAGGCGACGGAGTTGTTCATCCCGTTCCTCGAACGCAGCGGATACGCGGTGCAGGTGGAGGGGTCGACGGAGATCTACGCCGACGCCGCCGAACTGGCCGACACCGACCTCATCGTGCAGTGCGTGACGATGTCGCAGATCACCGGGGAGCAGGTGGCGGGTCTGGCTGCGGCGGTCGCCGCCGGGACGGGTTTCACCGGCTGGCACGGCGGCATCGTCGACTCGTTCCGCGCCTCCTCTGAGTACCTGCACCTGGTGGGCGGCCAGTTCGCCACCCATCCGGGCATCCAGCCGTGCGACCGTAGCGGCGGAGAGGAGGACAACTTCCTGCCGCACTCGGTCAGGATCACCGACCTCGGCCGGGAGCATCCGATCACCGCCGGGATCGAGGACTTCGACCTGGTCACCGAGCAGTACTGGGTGCTGCACGACGACCTGATCGAGGTACTGGCCACCACCACCCACCCGACGCGGGCGTGGCACCCGTGGCACCGGCCGGTCACCTCGCCGGCGATCTGGACCCGAAACTGGGGCGCCGGGCGGATCGTCGTGACGACTCCGGGACACAGTCTCGACGTCTTGGAGCACCCGTGCGTCCGTACCGTCATCGAGAGGGGGATGGTGTGGGCGACCCGCACGGCGTCGGCATCGTAGGTCTCGGGGTCATCTCCCGCGCGTACCTGAACACGCTCGCCAACCATCCCACGGTGCGCGTCGTCGCGGTGGCCGACAGGGACGCGGCCCGGGCCGTCGCTGCCGCCGCCACGATTCCCGGCGCCGAGGCGATGAGCGTGGAGCGACTGCTCCACCACCCCGACGTGGCGACGGTGCTCAACCTCACGATCCCGGCGGCGCACGCCGAGATCTCGGGCGCGGCGATCGACGCCGGCAGGAACGTCTACGTCGAGAAGCCGCTCACCGCCACGTTCCCCGAGGGTCGGTCGATCATCGACCGGGCGGCGTTGGCCGGCGTCCGCGTCGGTTGCGCGCCGGACACCGTCCTGGGCACCGGTACGCAGACCGCCCGAGCGGCGATCGACGGTGGACTGATCGGGCGCCCGCTCTCCGCGTCGGCCGTCATGGTCACCCCGGGACACGAGCGCTGGCACCCTGACCCCGACTTCTACTACGCCCCGGGCGGCGGCCCACTGCTGGACATGGGGCCGTACTACATTTCGGCGCTGGTCCACCTGCTCGGGCCGGTCCGTGCGGTGATCGGGGCGGCCAGCCAGCTGCGTGATACCCGGGTCATCGGCTCGGGCCCCCGCCTCGGGCAGCGGATCCCGGTCGAGGTGCCGACCCACGTGACCGGTGTGCTGGAACACGTGGGCGGCGCCCTGACCACCCTCACGACCAGCTTCGACGGTGTCGCGACGACGGCCGCGCCGATCGAGGTGCAGGGGGAGAACGGCACCCTCGCCGTACCCGATCCGAACAACTTCGACGGCGAGATCCGCCACCTCGCGCTCGACGGCCCCGGGTGGCGCGCCCTCGAACCGCGGGCCGGCTACGTCGCCGCCTCCCGGGGGGTCGGCCTGATCGACCTGGTCCGGGCCGACGAGATGCGTCCACCGCGGGCCAGCGGTGAGGTAGCGCTGCACGTACTCGACGTCATGACCGCCCTGCTCGGTTCGGCCGCCGAGGGCCGACGGGTCGAGCTGACGACGGCGGTCGAACGCCCCGCACCCGTCCCGTTCACCCCGGCCGAGGACTGGCTGTCAGCCCTCGCGCCCGGGCGCTGAGGACGCCGGCACTGTGGTGGTGCCCCGGCGCGGCCTGCCCGGCGGCTTCCCGCCCGCTTTACCGCAGCCTGACCGGAGGCTACGGGCTGGCCGCGACCGCCTCGGCCGCGCCGGCCGCGGGGAGGACGCTGCGCGCGATGCCGTTGGCCAATGGAACTCTCCGCAACAGCATCGGTTGTCGCCGATGTCAACTGCTTGGACAAGCACGATGTCTGAAGTGACGAGAAGGAAACTTCTCACCGCCGGCGCGGCTGGGGCTGGTGCCGTGCTGCTGCCGGCCGGTTGGACGGCCGCGGACGCGGCCTACCGCTCGGTCGGCCGGGACGTGGGGGCTGATGCCAGCGTCGGTGATTTCCGTAAAGCTTCAATGCAACGGTGCTGGTGGGAACGATGAGGATCATCAGTGCACCGCATCCGACGAGGATGGCGGGGGCACTGGTCCGGTCAAGGAGGAAGCCTCCGAGCGCCGCTCCAAGCGGGGAGGCTGTCAGGAGTACGGCGTTGCGTGCAGCCAGAACCGTGGTGAGCGAGTCGGCGGGCGCGCGGTCCTGAATCAGGGTGAAGGAGAGTGCGGAGTAGGGGCCGTAGACGAGTCCGGCGAAAACGAAGCCGATCAGGGAAGGGACGGCGGTGTGCGTGATGGCGAAGGGGAGCATTCCGACGCCGTGACCCGCGATGATGCCGAGCATGGCTGGCCACAGGGGAAGCTGTCTAGCCGTGCCTAGCGCCAGAGCGCCGACGACGGCTCCGATCCCGAAGGCGGCCCAATAGGCACCGAGCAGCCCCGCGCCGGCATCGAGGTTGTCGGAGACGAACAAGGGAAGGGCGACTTTGACGGGGCCGAAAGCGAGGTTGAACACCCAGGTGACGACGAGCAGGCCGAGGAGTTCCGGCTGACGCCGCAGAATACTCAGCCCTTGCCGTGTGTCGCTGGCCACCGGCCCTGATGTCGGTGAACAGGGCAGGTTGATGCGGCCGGTCTGGAAGGCGAGCACGGCGAACGTGGCAGCGTCCAAGCCGATGATCCATACCGGGGACACCACTCCCACGAGCAGGCCCGCGAGAGCTGGGCCAGCGATCATCGCGCTCCACAGACTGGTGCTGAGCACGCTGTTGGCCGTCAGGCGCTGGTCGTCGGAAAGCAGGGGAGCGAACAGGGCATGCTTGCCGGCCTTGCCCCAGGCGTGTAGCAGCGAGGAGGCACCCAGGAGCCCGACGTACACGGCCGGGGTGAGCACTCCCGCCGCGTACGCGACCGGGACCGCCCCCAGCAGCACGGCCCGTAGCGCGGAGTCAGTGACCAGGAGCCACTGCGCCGGAAGCCGCCGCATCCATCGGCCCAGGACCAGTGCGCCGAGGGCACCGGGCAGGACATAGGCGGCGACAGCGACGCCCGCCAGCGCGCCTTGGCCGCCGTCGGGCCCCAGCGCGAACGCGAGCCACGCGATGGCGACGACGGTCATGCCGTCGCCCAGGTCAGACAACGCGAAGACCGGCATCAGCCGCCGAAAGGTGCGGTCGGCGAACAGGGAGCGGTAGGGGCCGGGCATCAGGCGTCCCGGTGCTGCTGAGAACATGCAGGTCACAGTCGTCCTTCAAGCATGCTTGAAGTCAAGGCAGGATCGGGAAAGGGACGGGCATGCGATATCTACCCATCAGTGAGATCGCGAACAAAGCCCGCGTGCGCGCTTCAGCACTGCGCTACTGGGAGGAGCGCGGTCTGCTGCCTGGCGCACACCGCGAAGGCGGACGCCGAATGTGGCCCGCGAGCACCGTCCGTCGGGTCGCCCTGATCAAGATGGCACAGCGGGTCGGGTTCACCCTCGCCGAGATCACGCAACTGCTAGCCGCCGACACCACACCATCCGCTACCCGCCAGTGGCGGGACATCGCCACGCGTAAGCTGCCCGAACTCGACCAACACATCGCACAGACCCAGGCCCTGCGGCAGGCAGTAGCGGACTGCCTGGAGTGCGGCTGCATGAAATTCGATCAGTGCGTACTACTCGACACCACGGACGCGGCACCCTGACCGACAGGCGCTCACGACCGTACGGGAACCGCGCCTGCGGCGTGGCGGGCGCGATGCGCTCCAGGCGAGCGGCGATCGCGGCAAGCCACTGGTCCAGCCCTTCGATGACCGCTGTGGTCGATGCCCGACGGCGCGAGACAGGAGTCCGGCCCGGCGTCGTCCACTGCCAACAGTGCCATCGCAGCGGCGAACCCCGCAACGTCGAGCCCGACAAGTTGAAGCAGGAGAGGCAGTCATACATCACCGTGCGTCGCCGCCGGCGATGAACACCGGTCCACCCGGAGCGGCAGATCCGCATGGGTCAGAATGTGCCGATGACGATGTCCGCTGACGACTCCGGTCGGGCCCGGATTGTGACGGCCGTTCTTCGCGACGGCGATCGGGTGTTGCTGTGTCATCGAAGCGCCGGACGCCGTTGGTATCCGGATGTGTGGGACCTGCCGGGCGGTCATGTTGACGAGGGGGAGGATCCGAAGGAGAGCCTTGTCCCGCGAGCTTCGGGAGGAGTTGGGGATCACGGCATCGGAGCCGTCCAGCCCGCCGATGCATGAGATCCGGACCGCGACGTTCGACATGCAGATCTGGTTGATCGACAGGTGGACCGGAACACCTGTCAACGCCGCGCCGGACGAACACGACGCTGTGGCGTGGTTCGAGACGTCCGACCTTGACAGGTTGCGTCTCGCCCACGAGTCGTACCTCTCGATGCTCACCGCCGTGCTCGCCACGTGACGTCGCTCTGGGAGCCAGGGGTGCGCGCTCATCGGTACGACCGCGCGTTCAGCCGCAGCACCATCAAAAAGCGGGCTGCCACTTGTCTTGCGGCCGTCCCGTCGCCTGCCAGGAACAATCGTCTCGTCCGGAAGGGTCAGGATGTCGCACCCGGGTAACTCGTCTGATGATGCCACCGAGACGCCGACCAGCGATGCTGATCCTGCGGGTGTCGAGGCACTTCGCGACGCCGAACGCCGTCTTCAGCGAGCGCAGTTGACATCTGACGTCCAGACATTAGATCGCCTGCTCGATGACCGACTGGTCTTCACTGGCCCGGATGGCAGGCTCTACTCCAAGCAGGACGACCTACATGTGCACCGATCCGGTGAGCAGACAATAACCAGGGTTGACGAGGAGGACTTGGGGGTGCTGGTGGCTGGCGGCACCGGCTTGACCTTCTTTCTCGGCACGCTCGAGGGGGCGATGGCCGGGCAACCGTTCCTCGCCCGAGTTCGCTACACCCGCACCTGGGTCCACGAGGCCGACCGGGGATGGCGCCTCATCGCGGCGCACGTCAGCGCCGCGAGTGAGGATGTCGTCGCGCCCACGTGATCGAAGATCGGGGGGATGCGTCGACCGGAGCGGACCCTGGCCTGCGCCCTGACCTCGAACACCGTGGCGTCGGCTACGTCCTGGCGGCCGGCTGCGACCGACGAGTGGCGGCTAACGACGCCGCACCCTCATTCGCGTCGGCCACCTCGCCCAGTGGATCCCCAGCCGCGAAGTCGCCTGCTACCTGTGCTGGTCACCCTGCCCGGCCCTGCTGCACACCGACCGGTTCTGCAGGTCGTCTGTTGATGGTCGCGGCTGATAGCCGCCAGCGATAACCCGTCGGTCACTGTTGGCTTGACAGATGCCACGCTTGGTTTCACCTTCGACCGCAACCGCTCGTCGTGCCGTCCGCAGCTTACCGCTGCTCGGTTGGTTGGCCGTTGTCTGGATCGGGATGGGCATCTTCGTCATCGTCACCGCCGAGATCCTGCCGATCGGCCTGTTGACCTCCATCGGGTCCACATTCGGTGTCTCCGACGGCACGGCTGGTCTGACGATGACCATGCCGGGCCTGCTGGCGGCCGTGTCGGCACCCATCGTCGCCGTCGCCGCCGGTGGGCTCGACCGGCGGACGCTGCTGTGCGGCCTGATGCTGCTCCTGGCCGTGGCGAACGTGCTGGCCGCCACTGCGGCGTCCTATGCCGTCGTGGTGGCGTCCCGAGCACTCGTCGGCATCGTGATCGGCGGCTTCTGGTCGATCGGTGCGGGGCTTGCGGCACGGCTGGTGCGGCCCGAGCGGGTCGGCGTGGCAACCGCGGTGATTTTTTCCGCCGTACCGTTGGGATCGGTCTTCGGTGTTCCAGCCGGGACCTTCATCGCCCAGTACGGTGGCTGGCGTAGCACATTCGTCGTGCTCGGTGCGCTGAGCGTGATCGTGCTGGTGGCACTGGTCGTGGTGCTGCCGCCGCTGCCGGCCGAGCGACCGGTCAGGTTCGCCGCGTTGACGGGTCTGGCGGGTGGTTCCACCGGCCGCACCGCCGTGATCCTCACGGCCCTCGTGGTGACCGCGCACTTCGGCACCTACACCTACGTGACCCCGTTTCTGCAGGTCACCGGCGTCGGCTCGGTCACCCCGTTCCTGTTGGTCTACGGTGTCGCCGGCGTCGTGGGCAACTTCGTCGCTGGCGCGGCCGTACGACTGCGACTTCGGGCCACCATGACGGCCAGCGCTGTCGCTCTCGCCTCGGTCACCGCGATGCTGCCCGCGTTCGGCACCGCAACCATCGGCGCGATGGTGCTGTTGGCCGTGTGGGGCTTTGCCTACGGGGCCGTGCCCATCTGTTCGCAGTCCTGGTTCGCGGCCGCTGGCGCAACCGAGGCCGCGTCCGTGCTGTTCACATCGTCGTTCCAGGCCACCATCGCATTAGGCGCGGTCCTCGGCGGCGTGGTGGTCGACGCGACGTCGCCGTCGATTCTGATGGTCCTCGGCTCGGGCGCCGCCCTGCTCGCCGCGCTCGTTTCGGCCAGGTCGGCAAACCCGTGAGGGCACCTCCTCCGAGGCGTTTCCGGCGCCCCGGCGCCCCGCCGCCGGCCTCGGTGACGGGGACGTCCGGGAGTGACCTCAACGGCTTCGCGCTGACCGTCACCGTCATGTTGCTGGTGGCCCGCTGGGCCGTACGGGCGGGCGGTCTGAAACCGGGCACAGCACCGAGTGCCGGTGGTGGTGACCAGCGAACTCTGATGCCACGTGGCCGAACGCGCAGAGCGGTGCCAGTGTCTCGGCGACGGCCGCCGCTGTGCGCGTCACATCCCCACTACGCCGGTGGAGAGCCGCATCCATGGCATATGTGGCGCGAACACGTCGAGAAGGCGGTCCAGGTCGCGTGCGACGGCGTCACCGCTGACGGGCTCGGGTGTGCAGGGCGGCCCGCAGCGCCGGCCCGAAGACGCGCTGCACGTCTGCCGGAGGCAGCGTGGCGATGGAACGGATCGGGTTCAGGTACCGGGTGAAGATCAGGCCGCCGATCACGCCGACCGCGGCGGTGGCGCGTTCGGTCGCGTCGGGGCCGCCGAGAAATTCAGCAATGCGGACGAGTAGCTCATTATCCAGGTAGCCGCGGAAGGTGCGCATCGCGTCGTCGTCCTGCAACGCCATGCGGTTCTCGGTGGGCGCGGTAGCGTCCCACGGGGCCGCCGGCCCCACCGGCCGGCAGCTGACCGAGCAGGCCTTGGCCGCCGGCTACGAGGTCAGCGCGGTCACCCGTCGCCCCGGCGTCATCCAGCCCCGCTCCGGTCTCACGGTGGTCACCGCGGACGTAACCGATGCCGACGCCGCCGACCGTGCCGTCGCCGGCAGCGATGCCGTGCTGTCCAGTCTGGGAGTCCCGCTCTCCCCGAATCCGATCACGGTGTACTCGCGGGGCAACGCGAACATCGTTGCCGCGATGCACCGCCACGGGGTGAAGCGGCTCGTCACGGTCAGCTCCAGCGTCATGGATCCCACCTGGCGACCGACGGGCGAGTTCTTCTTCAACACCGTTATGGACCCGCTGTTCAACCGCAGGCTGGGCCGCACCGCGCACGAGGACATGCGCCGCATGGAGGCCCTCGTCCGCGAAAGTGCTCAACCTCCAGGACCACGCACTCGCCGAACTCGACGTACGCTGTGGATGATCACGCCGTGACGGGTTTGCCACCACGTCTGGTCGGCTCGGACCCGGGTGACCCAATCGTCGAGGGTCTGCGCGGAGTAGACGGTGTCGACGAATCGGAGTCCCACTCCTGCGGGCGCCATGGCGCGGATCTCGGCGTCCATGCCGGGCGTGGGGATGCGATGCACGACCACGGCCCGACCTGGGAAGTCGGTTTCCACGCCGGCCCACGCCTGCGGCCAGCCGGGCGCGGCGGCGTCCTCGATGCGGCCTGCTGTCTCCATCACCTGCTCCCGCCCTGGCCAGTAGGACGGCTCCGGCGCGGGCGCGGGCGGGGGAGATGGCTGCGGGGCGGCAGACGCGGTGGGCATGGTGCAGGCGGGCAGCGCCAGCAGCGGCAGGGTCAACAGCGCGGTCAGGCGTCGGTGCACCATCTCAAACCTCCTCGGCTGGCAGCGGATACCGCCACTACCAGGAATAAGGATCCAGCCGGAGGCGGAACGTACGCCCGGCCCCGGCTGGTGGGTCGGTCAGCTCCGCGTCAGCCTGCGGTGGCAGGTACCGAGGGTTCGCCCTGCAGGGGCTGGTAGTTGGGCTGGCCGAGGCGGCGGCCGATCTCGCGGCGAAGCGGCGTTGCCCTCAGGGTCGCCGGCAGCTTGTCGGCGCCAGTGCAGGGAGCCGACGAGCGCGGCGATCTTGACGGCTTCAGGGCAGGTGGCAGCGAACAGCCGTGAGGTGCTGAAAGTGGTCTGTTCGGTGCCGGGCGGGATGAGCGTGTCGACCCGGGTCCGCCAGGCGTGCCGGGCGTCCAGGTCCGTGATGGGGTCGGGTTGCCTCAGGCCGAGGCTGCGGCGACGCAGAACTCGTTGCCCTCCGGGTCGGCCATCACAACGTGATGCCCGTCGAACTCCTGCCGGACGGCCCCGCCCGCCTTCACCAGCCGCTCAGACTCCGCCTTGATTCGCGCCCACCGCTCACCCGCACTGCCGTGTCCCGGCACCCGAACATCGATATGAAGCCGGTTCTTCGCCGCCTTCGGTTCGGGAACCTTGAGGATGGAGAGGCGAGGGCCGACGCCGTCGGGGTCGCAGAGCCACGCTCCGTCGCCCTCGGAGTCGTCCTCCGGCAGGTCAAACTGCGCGAGCCACTCCTCGCGGGTCTTGAAGGGAGCAGGGGGCGGCTCGTCGATATAGCCCAGTGCCGTCTTCCAGAAATCGGCGAGCAGTTGTGCGTTCGCGCAATCGAGGGTCAGGTCAATTTTGGCTGCCACGACAGGACCGTACTGCACACCTCTGACAGTTGCCGCCGTGACCAGTGCTCGTGATCCCCGGAGAACGTTGACCGACCGTCGCGGACATGTAGTCTATGAATCGTCGCAGTTCAGAGTCGGTTCACGAGCTCCTGCGGTCCATAAGACCACCATCACCTACGTCTACACGGTGTCTGCCGTCCTGCGGCCGGTCAACTCTCCCTGAGGTCGTGCTGTGCCTACTCGGTGACCTGGGGTCACGGAAGCCGCAGCGCTCCCTGGTGCCCGAGGATGAAGGCCCACAAGGGGCTGCCCTCCGGTTGCCGCCACGCGTTAGCAGGGATACCAGCCAGGGTGCCCTGGTCGAGGTCGGCGCGGTCGCCTCGGGTTCGGCGAGCATTGTCGCCGAACCCGACGCGCCACGGCGACGAAGTTTCCGGACGGCCATGACCCCGGCCTTCCGGCCCGGAGGCCAACGCGCCAATCACTCTGGCGGCGACTCGACTCTCCGGGCCGGACCCAATGCCGCCGACCGCGTGACGCTGCGTCACCCTTTTTCGATCAAGGCAACGTCCGGTCGTGCCGATGAACGGCGGCCATTCGCTCATCGGCTTGGCACACCGGCCGTCCGTCGGCGACGTGCCGGTTCGGACGCGAGTGCGGCGGTTCACGCTGCCAGACACGTTGGTAGGCCGACGCCGACATGACCTCGAGCGCTGACCCCACCCACCAGTCCCATCAGGCGTCCCGGTGATAGGCGAGGTTGACGGTGAGTGCGGCCAGAGCGAGTCCGAAGAACAGTGCCCAGGCGCCGAGTCGGAAATTGCCCGCCCGCACATGTGCTACCAGCGCGCCGAGGAAGTACACGACCAGACCGGCTGCCGCGAGCGTACCCACGACCGGCACGACGAACCCGGCCAGCAAGCCGAGCGCGCCTGCGCCCAGGATCATTCCCAATGGCCGTACCCAGGATCGGGGTACCCGATTGCGGTCCGCCTCCGTCTTCGGGTATTCGTGGCCGATCACGTTTGCGATGGCAGCCGATCCGTTGAGGGCTGAGGCGAGCAGGGTCACCGTGAGATAGATGGCGAACATCGGCGTCTCCGTATCCATGACAGCGGCTGGTTTACCAGTCGCTCACGGACGAGGCGGTGACCCCGACATGTGACACAGTGCTGAGTGTTCTAGGTCACAGTGCTATCGCTGTCAGCTTGTGTGGGTTGCTGACGACGTGGATGGTCTGAACCAAGCCGTCCACCATGTGCAGGGTCATCGCGAGCACCGGCGTTCCGGCACAGCGGACGACGACGCCGGGGCCGCCGTTGAGGTGAAGCACCCGGGCCGTCGAGCCCACCGGTTGTTGCCGGGAGAGCACGACGATGGCCCGGGCCACGAGGTCCGAACCGTGGATCGGCCTGCGTGGCGCGCCGGTGAGGCCGCCGCCGTCGCTGACCATCGTCACGTTCGGTGCCAAAACCTCGACCAGTGCGGTGACGTCACCACCGGCACAGGCGGCCAGGAATCGCTCGGTCACCTGCTGCCGGGTCACGGGGTCACTGTCATATCGGCGCCGGCGGCTCTCGACCGCCTTGCGGGCCCGGTGCGCGAGCTGCCGTACCGCCGGCTCCCCACGCCCCACGAAGCGCGCGATCTCGGCATACGGGTACCCGAACGCTTCGCTCAGCACGAACACCGCGCGTTCCAACGGAGACAACGTCTCCAGGACCAGCAGCAGGGCAGTGGAAACAGAATCGGCAAGGACCACATCGTCGGCGATGTCCGGCCGGGTGAGGATGGGCTCAGGCAGCCACGGTCCCACGTACGACTCACGTCGCACACGCGCGCTGCGCAGCTGATCAATCGCCAGCCGGATGGTCACCCGAACCAGAAAGGCTTCGGCGTCCACCACCGTGTCCGGTTCGACGCCACTCCACCGCAACCAGGCCTCCTGCACCACGTCCTCGGCTTCCTTGACGCTGCCGAGCACCCGGTACGCGACCGCGTACAACAACCCACGGTGCTTCACGAAGGGCAGCTCATGCTGGTCACCTGACACGCTCCCGGCCACCCGACCCATGATCCGGCCATCGGCGCACTCCGCACCGCCGGCATCCCCAACATCGCCGCCGCGAACCGGCATCACGCCTCCGACAGCACCCGCCCGCTGGCACTACTCGGCATCACCTGACGACTGTGCCGGGACCCGTCCCGGATCAGCCGGTCGTGGTACGGCCGGGCAGGGCCACACCTTCCTCCAGGCGCCAGTCGATCCCCCGCTCGCGGATGAACTCCAGCCAGCGCCGGGCGTCTGCGGCGTTCTCGGCGGCACGGTGCAGGCCGGCGGACAACCGGCCGGCCAGGATCTCGCCGACACCATAGGCCAGGGGGACGGAGACACACCGGGCCATCGCGCTCTGTGTCCGGTCGCCGACGCTGTCGAGGTGGTACGCGCCCGACCACTGTGGGCCGTCGTCACCGATCACCTCCAGCGCCACCGACAGCACGACCCGGTCGACGTCGGTCTCGGTCATCGGATAGGAGGCGGCCAGCCGGCCGGCCAACTCGGCGATGCGTGCCTCGTCTCCGGCGGTCAGCTCGGCGAAGACCGGCTGCCACGCCGCCCGCCACCCGGCCAGGCGCAGCGTGCCCCGGACGAACGTGTCCGTCCGCCAGCCCGCCGGCAGGCCGTACTGGGCTTGGAAGGGCAGGCTGTCCCGGTTCGGGTAGACCTCGAAGGTCTCCTGACCGATGATGTACGGCCGGGTGTGTTCCCAGGGCGTGGCGGTGGACCGCGCCTCGCCGTCCCACACGTAGCGCGCGGGTTGCTGGAGCGCCGACAACACGGCCCGGGGGGCCCAACTGAACCGGTACCGGAAGTCGTTCGGTACCGCGGGCAGTCCGCCGCAGTACGAGGTGAAGCGGACCGTGCCGGGTCTGGTCCCGACCGCCGCGACCGCTCGCTCCACCAGGTCGTGCGCCATCAGGTGGTCGATACCCGGATCCAGGCCCGCCTCGGCCAGCAGCACCAGACCGGCGCGTTCGGCAGCGGGCAGCTCGGCCGGTAGAGCCGGAAACACATAGCTGGAGCAGGCGAAATGCGCGCCGGCTTCGAGGCAGGTACGGAGTACGGCCGGGTGTTCGGTGGCCGGCAGCATCGACACGACCACGTCCCCGGCCCCCAGCTCCACCGGCTCGGCGGACGGGTGGAGGGCCCGCGGCTCCACCCTGCCGGTGAGGCCGAGACGGTCCAGGCATGCCTGCGCCTTGCCGATCGTTCGCGCCCACAGCACCGTGCGGTCGGACCATTCGGAGAGCAGCCCCAGACCGCTTCCGGTGGACAGTCCGGTACCCAGCCAGTGCACGGTGCCGCTTGCCGGGGCGGCCGACGCGGGCCCGGAGGCCGGGACGGCGGTGGTGGCCTGGGTGACCGAACCCGTCGCCTCAGCTGTCGTGTCACTCATGGCGCTCCTTCGATTCCGAGGGCATGGCTGCTTCGTGGTACCGACGCAGGCACCGGTCCCACTGTGCGGCGGACCGGCCGAGTTCGGCCAGGTGCGGCATGAGATCGGCCGAGAACGCCGCACTCGACTCCCGGGGCAGCAGCGACGGCAGGTTGTCGAGGGCGATGACATCGAGCGGCGGCTCGGCCCCGCTTACCGCGGCCACCGGTTCGTGCCAGGTGGTGGTGTGCCGATAGACCGGCAGGGTGTGGTGGGGGGAGGCGACATCGCACGTCACGTCGGCGATGACGGACAGCCGGCGATGCGGCGACGCCAGGTCCTCGACGCGGACGAACGGCGGTACCGGCTCCCGGACAAGCACGGCGTTGACCAGTAGCTCGTGGTCGAGCAGCGCCGCCCGGTCGAGGTGGCGGGTCTGTGGGAGGTCCCAGTCGGTCGACCGGACGCCGGCGGTCGTCAACGCTTCGCGCGCACCGGTGCCACATCGTCCCAGCGCGCCGATCACCAGCGCCGTGGGCGCCGGGGATCCACCCGTCCCGGCCAGCAGCCGGTCGAGCTCCGCGCGCGAGCCCGGCCGCAGCGGTGGTCGCAGCGCGCCTCGGCGGTGCAGGACGGCCAGCGCGGCCCCGACGTAACCGGCCCAGTAGCCGAACGCCGCGAGGCGCCGGCCCTCGGCGTCGGTCAGATACTCGAGGTCGAGGATGGCGCCGCCCCCGTCCGCGAACCGGCGGAGCAGCTCCCGACTGCCGTGCTGGTGCTGGAACGAGTGGCTGAAGAAGATGTGCCGGTGCCGCAGCGCCCACGGCTGGCCCGGCAACTCCTTCAGCCCGAGGATGTAGGTGTCCGCGGGTGCCTCCGGCCAACTGCCGGCTGGCGCGATCCGGCAGCCGACGGCGGCGTAGTCCGCGGTCGGAAAGGCTCGCTGCGGCGAGTCCTCCACGGTGATCGTCAAGCCGGCGGCCAGTAGGCGCGCCGCGTCCGCCGGCACGATCGGGGCCCGGTGCTCCGAGTCGCGTGTCTCGTGTCGCATCCAGAGCTGAGGCGCATCCGGCATGAGGGCTGCTCTCCTTTCCGTGGCGGTCAGCTGCTGGCCGTGGAGGGACCGCCGGGTACGGCGTCAACCGGTACGCCGTCGTCCGGTGCGGTCTGGCCCCCGTGCCGAACCGGCAGCATCAGGAGCACGGCGGCATAGCCGGCGGCGACGGCGACGACGAGGGCCGGGCGCACACCGCCGAGGTCGTACACGGCACCGGTGAGGGGCGCGCCCACCCCGGCGCCCACCGTGACGCCGGTGGCGAACCAGCCGAAGGCCTCGCCGCGCCTTCGAGGGATCGACGCCCGCACGACGGCGTGGTACAGGACGGCCAGCGCGGGTGCGATCGCCGTTCCGCCGATGGCCAGCGCAAGGCAGACCAGCACGGGGCCGGCCGCGCCGCGGCCCTCACCCACCAGGAGCGCCGGCAGCAGGATCACGAGACCGGAGGCGAACCAGAAGAGGCGGCGTACCGGGCCGGACGCCAGCCGGCCCGGGGCCAGCGTGCTGACGGCCCCGCCGACCAGCGAGCCGACCGCCCAGGTCGCGGCGAACCAGCCGGCGAGCGCGAGGCTTCCGCGGTCCCGGGCCCAGGCCAGCAGGGCGAGGTCCACCGCGGTGATCGCCACCATGACACAACCCATCGCGGCGACAACGGCGAGCAGGGCGGCGGGTCGGTGCCGCCCTGTCCCGTCCGCGTCGTCGTCGGTCGGCGATGTGCGGTCGGACCCGGCGGCCAACCGACGCAGTCGTACGGCGAAGCCCAGGCCACCGCCGAGCGCCAGCCCAGCGAGGGTCCACACCGCGGCCCGGCCGCCGGACGCGGCGCCGACCAGGGCGACGAGCGGCGGCGCGATCACGAAGATCAGCTCCTGGCCGGTCGCGTCCAGCCGGTACAGCCGTTCGAGTTCCCGCCCGTGAGCGAGCCGGGCGAGGATCTTCCGGCCGGTCTGGGTGACCGGCGGGTTCGCCAGCCCTACCAGGAGCGCCAACGCCGGAGCGGTCGCCCGCAGCGGACCTGGCAGCAGCGACAGCGCGACGAGGCCGCCGCTGTACGCCACCACGGTGAACCCGAGAGCGACGTGCTGCGGCCACCGGTCCACCAACCTGCCGTTCACCGGGCCGGCGATGCCCTGGCCGACGGTCAGGCCGGCCAGCACCATCCCGGCCTGACCGTACGAGTACCCCCAGTCGGTGACCAGCAACGTCACCGCGATCGTCGTTGCCGCGAGGTGCAGCCGGGCGGCCAGGCTCCAGCCGATCGTGGCGATGGTGCCCTGGCCCGGTGCGAGGCTTGCCCGGCCCTGCGGTGGCGACGGCGCGGTCACCGCGGCGCGTAGAGGCCGTCGCGCTCGATGGCGCGGATGCGCGCGGTGTCCCGTTCAATCTCCTCGTCGGTGTCGGCGAGCAGGTACACGCAGCCGGGCGAGCTGAAGAGGTCGACCGTGCGCTGCACCGGCCGTCCGGCCCGGACGTCGCCCATCACCCCGGCGAAGGTGGGGATCAACTCGGTACACAGCAGTGACGGATCACCGATCTGGCCGTCGTCCGGTGCGATCAGGGAGACGGCCCGCAGCCGGCGGGCGGCATGGTACGGCTCGTCGACGGTGGCCAGGAACGAGTCCGGGTCCGTCACGGCGTCGACCGTGCGGGTGACGTGGTTGTGGCCCAACGCCGCAGTCACCGGTTCGGTGATGATCGAGCCCTGTACACGCGCGTTGAGTTCGATCAGCATCGGGCCCTCGGCGGTCCACATGACCTCGGTGTGCGCCGGCCCCTCGGTCAGCGCGAGCGCGTCCAACACGCTCTTGACATAGCTGACAAGTTCCCGGGTCGGCCCGACGCCGTAGGGGACCAACTCCTCGATGTCGTACACCAGGCTGCGGCCCGGCAGCGCCCGCTTGCGGTCCTGCCAGATCTCGCAGACGCTGTGCCGACCGGCCCGACTGATCGTGTTGACGAAGTACTGGTCGCCGGTGACCAGGCGCTGGACGCAGACCGAGTCGTTGAGCTCCCCGATCACGTTGATCTGCCCGACGATGGCCGCCACCGCGGCCCGGGCCCGCTCCGCGTCCTGACAGAAGTACACGCTGTCGGTGCCGCAACTGCGACGCGGCTTGATCACCACAGGCCACCCCGGACCTGCCTCGGTCCACGCCACCAGGTCCGCGGCCGTGTCGAAACTGCCGGACTCCGGCACCGGTATGCCCTTGGCGGCCAGGACGTCCATCATCAGGTACTTGTCACGTCGGTGGGCGCTCAGCGCCGTACCGTTGCCGACCAGGCACAACCGCTCGGCCAGTTCGTCGGCCAGCGCCACCCCGGTCTCGGCGCCCGGGAGCACGGCCCTCACCTGGTACGCCGCCAGCCGTGCCAGAACCTCGTCGACGTCCCCGTCAGCCTGGATCACGTCCAGGAAGTCGTCGGGACACAGTTGGGCGGTGTAGAACTCCGGCAGCGTCGGCCGGCTGAGCACCGCGACGGCAGACCAGCCCCGGCGGGCGAACTCGGACGCCAGGAACTTGCCGCCGGACACTGGATCGACGATCGCCACCGTGGCGCCGGAAGCCTGCTCGTTCACGACTCCTCCTTCTGGTACGGCGTCAGGATTCCGGCTTCGAGCAGCACGTCGGCGAGCACCCGTACGGCCAGTACCATCGCCTCCGCCCGCGCGTGGTCCTTCTCGGCCAGGGCCGCGAAGACCTCTGCCGTCACCTCGGCCACGTTCTGCGGCCGGGACCAGCCGGTCACCAGCTCGTCGAGCCGGGCCAGCGGCTCGGCCAGTTGCCCGGCGCCGCCCAACTCCCAGAATTCGTCCGGCAGGGCTCGCGCCCGTGCGTAGTATGACGCCCCGAGGGCCGCCGCGTGCTCCCGACCGACCGCTGCTGTGTCCGCGACGAGGCGGCCGGCGACGGCCTCCCCGAACCCTCCCGGCGATCCGGTCAGGTCCCGCACGACCACGTGACCACGTCCGGCGCCCCGCAGGACAAGAGAACAGCTGGCGAACCCGTCCGCACCCACCTCGATCAGGTGGCCGCGAGCGGCGGCGAACAGCTCGGGGTAGCCGCGGCCCGGGTTGTCCGGGCCGGCGTACGTGGCGGTCAGCGCCGCGCGGACGGAGGCCGGCGCCCACGCCTCGACCAGGACCAACCCGTCCCAGCCGTGGGCGGCGCAGGCTCGCCGGAGGTCCTCCGCGAAGCGCAGCTCACCACCACGGGTCAGGCTCTGGAACCGCATCACCGCCGTCCCGTCCGGCTCCATCAGCTCGGACAGCCGGTCCACAAGGCGGCGGATCAGCCGCAAGCCGTCCGGGCCGCCGTCACCGGCGGGGGAGTAGCGGATCCCGGGCGGCACCGGCACACCAGGCAGGTTGGCCGCCACCACGGAGTACCGTCCGGGCGGCGTGAACTCCTCCAGCGCGCACCGCAGTGGCCGGACCCGGTCCGCCACCCCGTTGAGCCGACTGGAGACGCCGGTCGCCCGTACCGCCTCGGGAACCACGTCGATGGCCGTCACCGATCCGCAACGGACGGCCAGCGCGCAGGACGCGAGGCCGGATCCACAGCCCACCTCGAGGGCGGTGCCGTGCAGGTCCTGTGCCAGCAGGATGTCGACGAAGCGGAGCGAGTCGGGGCCGAGGTAGACGGCCGGCTGCTCCGTCGTGCGGCCCGCACCGTCGCGGCGGTCCTGCACCGCGAGCAGCCCCCGGTGGCCGGTCACGGCCCAGTCGCCGGCCGTGCCGTCGGGGCGCAGCACCCCCAGTTCACACAACTCGCCGAGGACCTCCCGGAGCACGGCAGCGCCGGATCCGTCGCCGTTCGGGCCCGGGTAGGCCGCGGTGAGGCCGCGGACCAGCGCATCGTGCGAGACGTCGTAGGGTGCCCGCACACCCTCGCCCGGCCACACCTGGTAGCCGAAGGGTTCCCGTCGGCGGTCCGCGTCGAACCGCGCGGCGATCCCGGCGACCCGCAGGTGGCGCGCCAGGCGCGTCCGGGATGACGTCATGACGCTCCCTTCCCGGCCGGAACGGTCAACAGTCCCGCCTCGGCCAGCCGTGCCTCGGCACCGGCGGCGTCGTGGTACACGCTGGCCTGCCAGCCGGCCCGGCGGGCCGCGGCGACGTTCTCGGCCAGGTCGTCGAAGAACAGCAGCCGGTCGGGTGACGTGTCCAAGTGGCGCACGGCGGCGGTGAAGACCTCGTCGGCCGGCTTCAGGGCGCCCATCCCGCAGGAGAACAGGATCGGCCGGAACCGCCCCGCCACCTCGGGCAGCAGCTCCGGCAGGGCCTCCAGCAGTACCGGCCCGTTGTCGCTGAGGATGGCACGCCCGACACCGGGCCGGATGCGGTCGACGACGGCCAGCAGGTCCCGGTCCGGCGCGAAGCCGTCCACCCAGGCGCGGCGGAAAGCCGGGTAGTCGCCCCGGTAGCCGAACCGTCGCTGGAACAGTGCGAAGATCTCCCCGGCCGAGTAGCGCCCCCGGTCGAAGTCGTCATCCAGTCCCGACTGCCAGACCTCGGCGTCGAGCCGCTCCGCCGGTACGTCGCTGGCGGCGGCGAGGGCCGCCAGCCGTCGTTCGTGCCGCATCCGGCACACCACCCCGGAGAGGTCGAACACCACCGTATCGATCACCGCGGGTTTCCCCTCGGCTTCCCCCGTCGGGCCGCCCCAGCTGTGCTCACCGTGCCTCCACCATCACCATTCCGGTCCGCTGGCGCCACCGTGCCAACGCGGTCTGCAACTGGAGGGGGTCGGCGACCACCACGTCGGCGCCGGCGGACCGTAGCTCCTCCTCGGTCCCGATTCCCCACAGACAGCCGACAGTGCCCGCCCCCGCCGCGCGGCCGGCCTGCATGTCCAGTGCGGAGTCGCCGACGACCACGGTATCGACCGGATCCGCCGCGAGGGTGCGGCAGAGTTGATACACGCCGTCGGGCGCCGGCTTGCCGGCCTGCGGGTCGTCGCCGACTGCGATGCCGTCGCACAGGCGCCAGAGTCCGAACCGGTCCAGGATTTCCACCGTCCGTTCCCGGTCCTTGCCGGTGTAGATGGCGGTGCGGCACCCGGCGTCACGGACGGCCTCGCACACTGTGAGCACGTCTTCGTGCGCCCTGATGTGCTCGATGCCCGCCCGGGACGCGGCCCGGAACGGCTCGTACATCTGGTGGGGGAGGCCCAGTCGGGCGAGTATCTCCGGAAACGGTGCGCCCAGCAGGCGCAGGAAACTGTCCACGGGTGCCTCACCGCGGCCCACCACCTCGGCGTAGGCCGTCCGGAACGCGTGCACCATGACCGGCTTGGAGTCGATCAACGTACCGTCGAGGTCGAAGACTACGAGCCGGTGTGAGCCGTAGTACGCCGGACGGCTTGGCACGCCGTCAGTGAACATTGACCGCCTCCATGGTGGCCAGGAGGTCCTCGCGTGCCCGAGCGCTGATCGGGGACAGGGGCGGTCGGACCGTCGCCGACTGGATCACGCCGAGGGCGGTGAGCACCTCCTTGAACCGCGCGATGAACTCGCTCTTCGGGTTGCCGGTGGCCAGGACCGTCGCCGCCAGGCGGCCGGCGAACAGCGCGGTCGCCCCGGCGAGGTCACCGCTGGCATGCGCGGCGTGCAGCTTGCTCAGGTCCGCCGACTGGATGTTCGCGGTCGCGATGGCGCTGCCGACCGCGCCGGCCCGCAGTGCCTCCACGAGGGTGACGTCGTCCCCGGCGAACGCCACGAGGTGCGGCACCCGCGCCACCACCTCGGCGACCTTGTCCGGCTTCGGCAGGGCCAGCTTGACGTACCGGACGTTGGGCGCGGCCTCGGCGACGCTGGCGATGGTGGCGGTCTCGACCTCGATCCCGTCGGCGCCGTCGTAGATCATGACTGGCAGGTCGACGGCACTGGCCACGGTGGTGAAGTGCAGCCGTTGCGCCGCGGCGGACCGGGCGAAGTAGAACGGCGGCGGGACCATCACGCAGTCCGCGCCGGCCTCGCGCGCCTGCCGGGCGAGGGCCACGGCGCTGGCGGTGCTGTCGGCGCCGACGCCGACCGTAACCGGCACCCGTCCGGCCACCGCGTCGATCACCGTCTCCATCACCTCGACCCGCTCGTCGGGACGCATCGTGAAGAACTCTCCGGTGGTGCCGAGCGCGACAACGCCTTGGGCGCCGGTGGTCAGGACGAAGTCGACCAGTGAACGCATCGACCGCCGGTCCAGGGCGTGCTCGTCGGTGAATGGGGTAACCAGCAACGCGTGGGTCGCGTGCACGGGTAGCTCACGGGCCATCACTTTTCCTCCGACCGGGCCGACTTCTCGTATTCGCGGATGACGGTGCAGTACTCCTCGACGAGTTGTCCGGACAGTCCGTCGTCGATGGTCAGCGGCGGCATCAACGGCAGCACGTCGCCGGCCCCGACGGGGCGTACCAACACGCCGCGGTCGCGCAGCCGGTGGCACAGCCGGCCGGCGATCCCGGAGGGGTCCGGATCGGCCGGGTGGGCCCGCAGGTGTACGCCGATGGCGAGACCCTGGCCACGGACCTCGCGGACCACCGCGCAGTCCTTCAGCCCGGCCCTCAGCCCGTGCAGGATCTTGGCGCCCACCGTGGCGGCTCGGGCACACAGCCCTTCCCGCTCGATGATGTCCAGGGTGGCGAGTGCCGCCGCGCAGGAGGCGGGATGCCCACCCCAGGTGTAGCCGTGGGAGAGGCTCCGGCCCGGCTCGGCGAACGGCGCGTACACGGTGTCGCTGACCACCGTGGCCGACAGCGGCAGGTAGCCGCCGGTAATGCCCTTGGCGCACGTCACGACGTCGGGCCGCAGATCGTAGTGGGCGGCGGAGAACATGGCTCCGGTCCGACCGAAACCCATCGCCACCTCGTCGGCGATCAGCAGCACCCCGTGCCGTCGGCACACCTGGGCGATGGCGGACCAGAACTCGCGCGACGGTACGACCATGCCGCCGAGCCCCTGGATCGGCTCGCCGATGAAGGCGGCGACGGTGTCGGCGCCCTCCTGCTCGATGAGCGCCTCCAACGCCTCGGCGGCCGGGTGCGCCGCCCCCGCTGGTTCCGACGCGATCATCGCCGAGTAGGGAACAGTCAGGCTGGCGAACCCGCCGGCCACCGGCTCGAATCCGGTTCTCTCCTCGGCGATGCCGCTGGCGGCGAGCGCGCCGAGGCTGCATCCGTGCCAGCCGTTGGTCAGCCCGATCACCGTGGTCCGTCGGGGTTGGCCCTGGTGCAGCCAGTACGCCCGTACGATCTTGATCGCCGTCTCCACCGCCTCGGCGCCGCCCGTCGCGAAGAACACCCGGTTGAGCGGGTCGGGCAGTACGGACGCCAGCCGAGCGGCCAGCCGCGCCGCGCTCGGGTGCGAGCGGCCGTTGAGTGGCTGGTACGCCATCGTTCGCAGTTGGTCGGCAACGGCGTCGACGATTTCCTGCCGGCCGTGTCCGACATTGACGTTCCACAGGCCAGAAATGGCGTCGATGTAGGACCGTCCGGCGGTGTCGTAGACGTGGACCCCGCTGCCCCGCTCGATGAAGAGCGGCGACTTGGCGTAGGCCGCCATGTCCGTGTACGGGTGCCAGTGATGCCGAAGGTCAGCGGCGGTGAGTTCGGCCGCGGTAGCACTGTCCATGGTTCTCCCCATCAGAGACGAACTTCCGCTGGGCGGCCGGTGGACGAGTTGGGGTCCACCGGCGGCTCCACCCAGGACCTTCGTCAGTCGAAGCAGACCACCTGTTTGAGCACGTCCCACTTGGTGAACAACACCTCGGGGGCGTCGAGGTCCTGGAATCGGTGCACTGCGCCGATCGCGGCGGCGAGGTCGACCGGACTGTGCGCCACCACGTCCACCGCGACCCGGAAGTCGGCGTCGCGGGTCTCCGACACGCCCGCGACCCGGATGTCGCGCTGGCAGATCTCGGCGACCGGCACCTCGCCGGGCCCGGCGTCGGCGAAGTTGCCCATCTCGATCACGGTGCCGCCCGGCCGCACCGCCCGGACCGCGCCGGCGAACGCGGCCGGCACGCCTGCGCACTCGACGGCCAGGTCGTACGAGCCCGGCTCGACCTGCGACGGCGTCGCCACCGGGAAGCCCAGCCGCTCGGCGACCTGCTGACGGAGGCCGTCCAGTTCACAGATCTCGACGTGGGCGCCCGCGTACGCGGCGACCGTGGCCACCGCGAGCCCGATCCCGCCGAATCCCACGATCAGGGCACGACGTCCCGACAGCGGTCCCACGGTGAGCGAGGCGGTGTGCATCGCCCGTACCCCGCAGGCGACCGGTTCGATGAAGACGGCCCTCTGGGCGGGCAGTCGGTCGGGCACCCGGAACAGTCGAGTGTCCGGCAGCAACTCCACCGTGTCGCTGAGGCCGCCGTGGATCCCATGGCCGGCCGACCCCAGGCCGTAGAGCTTGCGACGCTGGCAGTACATGCCGTAGCGCAGGCAGTGCGGGCAGCGCTGGCAGGAGATGCCAGGCGCGATAACGACCCGATCGCCGACCCGGACGTCCCAGTCCGCCACCAGCGGAAACTCCGGAGGTAGCGTTTCCACGTGGCCGACAATCTCGTGACCGATAACGGTTCCCGCCGGAGCTGGCAGACGGCCCTCAAAGAGATGTCGATCTGTTCCGCAGACGCCTACGATTTCTGGTTGTATTGAAGCGAATGCGGCATTTCTTGTTCGTGTGGTCCGTACAACGCCGTTGTTTTCGATGAGGGAAATCACTGTGACCGGATTTCCGTCTGCCACGTGCATCATCCTCGCATGGTTCGGCAAACATTCACCGCCATGCTACCGACGCCTTGATCGCCATTGACCGTAGTCGAAGGTTGCTTAGCGGAGGCCGACTCTAGCGACCGTTCTCGGAAACCGTCAAGGCGATGATTCGCCGGAATTGCCGAAACTCGGAGGTGTCATTACTGGTCGCCGCAGTATGGATCTAGCTCTCACTAGAGGTGTGGGAAAGATCACATTGTGTGGCCGTCGGCGCACACGGTACATGATGGCTGTGCCGAAGCCATCCCCATACGCCGCGCAGCTGGCCGGTTCCGGCATCCGCGCCATCATGGAGCGCGCGCGCCGCGCCCCGGGCCCGGTCGTGGGCCTGCACATCGGGGAGCCCGGCTTCCCCACCCCACCGCACGTCGGGGACGCGATCGCCGAGGCGCAGGCGCGAGGGGAGACGGGGTACGCGCCGAGCGCCGGGCTGCCGGCGCTGCGCGACGCGATCAGGGCCAAGTTGGCCAGTGCGAACGACCTCGCCCTGCGGTCCGAGCGGGTCGTGGTCACCGCCGGCGGCACCCAGGCGCTGCACCTGGGCCTCACAGTCGTCCTGCGCCCCGGTGATGACGTGCTCGTCCCCGACCCGGGCTGGCCGAACGCCGGCGGCATCGTCCGCCTGCTGGCCGCGCGACCCCGCGGCTATCCACTGCGGAAGGCCAACGGCTTCCTCCCGGACGTCGACGAACTGGCCCGGTTGGTGGGCCCGCGCACGCGCGCGATCCTCGTCAACTCGCCGGCCAATCCGGTCGCCACCGTGCTGGACGGCCCCCTGCTGGAGCGGCTCGTGCGCCTCGCCCACGAGCGGGACCTGTGGATCCTGTCGGACGAGTGCTATGAGGCGTTCACCTTCGACGGTCCCCACGTGAGCACGGCTCGGGCGGATCCGGACGGACGTGTGCTCACCTGTTTCAGCTTCTCCAAGACCCATGGGATGACCGGCCTGCGGGTGGGCTATCTCGTTCTGCCGGAGGTGCTCGCCCCGCTGGCGGTGCGGGCACAGGAGGCGATGCTCGCTTGTGTGGGAACACCGGTCCAGTACGGCGCCCTGGCGGCGCTGACCGGTCCACAGGACCACGTGGATCGCGCCCGAACAGCCTACCTGAGGCGGCGGGACGAGGCCCTCGAACTGCTGCGAGCCACCGCGGTCCCGTACGCCCACCCGGCCGGTGCTTACTACCTCTGGCTACGGGTGCACACCAGCGACACCACGTCCTTCGCGGTACGCCTGCTGGACGAGCAGCGGGTGGCCGTGGCTCCCGGCAGGGCGTTCGGCGACCACGGCGAGGGCTGGGTGCGCCTGTCGCTCGCGGCCCCGGCCGCCGACCTCGTCACCGGCATCGAGCGGTTGGTCGCATTCGGCGCGGAGGCGGGTTCTTCTCGGCACGCGTAATGCACGACGAGTCTTTAGGCACAACCACCCGGGCTGTCTCTATGACGCCGCAGGCCCAGCCGTCGCGATCCTGGTCGCGGTCACTCCACCCAGGGTCGGGCGCGCAGGGACGGCGTCGGAGGTGCTCATCGACGTGCCGTCGCATGCTGGTCGCCGATACCGGGTTATCGGCCGCGCTGTGATCGACTGATCATTTCTCGTACCGGCCTGCCGACACCACCCAACGCCAACCCCGTCCGGCATGGAGACATTCGCACGAATGACACATCGTCGCCTTCTGAACCGCAGACACGCCCCGACTGCCTGCAAATTCATGCTCATCATCCGGACCTCGACATTCATCGACAGGTGATGTCAGGTCTGAGACCCGCTCGGCCCCGGGCCCGTACTCGTCCAGCCGCAAGTCGCGCGTCACCCAGCGGCGATACGCGAGAAACGCCACAACGGCGTTGGTCAGGGCTTGAGCCCGCGGCTCGCGACGAACTCAAGGAAGTCCTGGGCAACGAGCTCGTCATCGCCAGCCTCGTGAAAGTGAAACCAAACCTGCTCACTGCAGTGACCGTCGATTCTCTACCTGAGTCAGGCCGGCCCGGAGGTCAGGTAAGCAGCCGTAGGGGACGCACGTCAATGGCGTCCATGCCGGCATCTGCCGCCGCGGCCAGTCCCTCGTCGCTGTCCTCATAGACCAGACACTGCCCAGCAGCGACGCCTAGACGCTCGGCAGCCAGGAGGAAGAGGTCCGGGGCCGGTTTGCCTCGTTCGACGTCCTCGCGTGTTACCACGACATCGAAGAGATCGAACAAACGGAGAGCCGCGGCCGTCGCGGTCACGGTCTGCCGCGCGCCGCCGGTGGCCAGAGCGGTCTTCCGATGGCTGCGGTGGTTCCGCAGGACCGACGTCACCACCTCGATCTCACCAACCTCATGAGCGCGCTGCAGGTAAGCGGCATCACGCCGGCCGGCGACTACCTCGGTGTCGACCATCACATCCTGTGCCGCTGCGAGCAGAGCAACCATCTCCCTGGTCGACATCCCAGTGCGCGCATCGAACCAAGGCTGCTCCAGCACCACGCCGGTCGGCTCGAGCGCCGCTCGTAGAACCTGGAAATTCACCGACTGGCTGTCGGCCAGCGTGCCGTCCCAATCGAACAGCAGCGCCTCGTGCCGACACGCTGGCTCAAGATCGGCTGCGCTCGTGGCTTTGATCATCACATACGCATGATCGCAGTCGGTCTCCTCCGTCTCGGCGGCACCTGACGACCCCGACGGAACAGCGTGTGCTCGCCCGCGCGTAGGGGGCGGATGACCAGGTCGGTCACGGGGAACATCCTCTACCGGAGAAGCGGCGTGCTTCCGTGGTTCAGCGGTCGCCCAGACGGGTCGGGAGCACAGACGGAGGCAACACCATCGCGCTCACCTCCTCGTCGCTACGGGATCCGGCAACACCTTGGAGCGAACACTTTGTGGGTTGTCGGGCAAAGACAAGCATGTTGACACAACGATGGGTGGCGGCCGCCGTGGCGGGTGCCACGCTGGTGGGTACCACGATTGCCTGGACCGCACGCAGCGGCGAAGCGACCGCGAAGATCGCCGCCCCACGGCCGGCGCGCGAACAGACCGTGACGCTCCTGACCGGCGACCGGATCATCGTCCACGGTGACAGCCGGCGCCTCGAGGTCGACCGGGCGCCGGGCCGCGAGAAGGCGAGTTTCCTGACCCGGTGGGAGCGCGGTGCCCTGCATGTGGTGCCGACGGACGCGGCGGCGCTGCTGGGCAGCGGCCGGCTGGACCCCCGGTTGTTCGACGTCACCCGCCTGCTCCGCGCGGGCGACAACCCGCCGCTGGTCGTGGCGGGCGACGCGCGGCGGGTACGTCCGGAGGGGCGCGCCGCGCTCTGGCGGGACCTCGCCGCCGGCCGGCTCTCGACGGTCCGGTTGGACGAGCCGGCTCGGGCGGCCGCGATGCCGGATGCCGAGACGTACGAGCTCACGGTTCGCTACCTGGACCGAACCGGACGGCCCGCGACGGACTACACCAGCTTCGCTCACGCGCTGGACGGGTCCGGCACCGAGGCGCTGTACGACTCCGGCGGCACCGTCACGGTCCAGCTGCCGCGCGGTCGCTACCAGCTCGGTACGTTCATCCCGCACGCTGCGGACGATCCCTTCGCCGGCACCATGCTGGTGCAGCCGGTGGTGGAGCTGACCGGTCCGCGGACGGTCGTCATGGACGCCCGGCTCGGCAAACCGGTGTCGGTCTCGGTGCCGGCGCCGGATGCGGTGCCGGGCGACGCGGTCATCGGGTACAGCACGAACGTGGCCGGGGAGGCCGTGGGCGGGGGCTTGATCGCCGGCAGCACCGAACGCCAGTACACCGCCCAGGTCGGTGCGCCCGCCGACAGGTTCACCGCGCTGGTCGCCGCCGGGTGGCGGCAGGCCGCCGAGGGCGACAGCGCGTACGCGTACCACCTGGCCTACTACCAGCACGGGCGGATGTGGACGGGCCTCGACCGCCACCCGACCCACCGGGAGCTGGCTACCGTACGGACCCGACAGGCCCAGACCGCCGCCGGGACCACGGGGCTCGTCGGCGCGTACTACGAGCTCCCCGGCGTACCGTGGGGCATGCGGTGGGCTCAGCCCGGCGCGGCCGGCCCCCTCCCGCGCGTCGCCACCGAGTACTACAACACCGACGCCGGCGTGCACTGGGAGGTCTTCGCCAGCGAGCAGCTAACCGGCGAGGACTACCCGACGACGCTGCAGTGGCACCACGCGGCGCCGGTGGCGTACCGGCCGGGCCGCGTCTACCAGGAGGACTGGAACAAGGGCGTCTTCGCCCCGGTCTTCCCGCCGCGGGAGCATCCGACGCTGTGGGTGACCCGGAGCGCCGACCTGATCATGGCCACGCCCTCGTGGTACGGGGATGCCGCCGGCCGGGACGGCTACGGCCCCGAGGACGCCACCTATTCGATGCGCCTCTACCAGGACGGCGAGCTGGTCGGCGAGTCGGACCGTCACTTCGGCGACTTCCCGGTGCCCGCCGAGCCTCGCCGGTACCGGCTGGAGATCGCCGCCACCCGGGGCCAGCCGCAGACGCTGTCCACCGAGATTGCGACTGCGTGGACGTTCGGCTCCGCGCACGTCGGAGGGGATACGCCGGTGGCGTTGCCGCTGTCGGCGGTGCGGTTCACGCCGGTGCTGGACGACCGCAACGTGGCGCCGGGTGGCCGGGCGTACCCGGTGCCGGTGGTGGTGTCGCCGCAGCCGGGTTCCGCGGCGGGCGCGCTGATGGAGCTGAGCGTCGACGTGTCGTACGACGACGGTGCCACCTGGAGCCGGGTCGAGGTGCGGCGCACCGGAGCCGGCGGCACCGCCTGGCTGCGCCACCCGGCCGGTCCGGGCTACGTCTCGCTGCGCGCCACCGCAACCGACAGCGAAGGCAACTCCGTCACCCAGACTGTCGTGCGCGCCTACCGGCTGCGCGCGGCGTGACGGCCCGCGAACAACCCGCGGGTGATCGGCGACAGCCCCGACAGCAGGCCACGGCGAGAGATGGGGGAGGCGGGCATGTCGGTGCTCACTGAGGCGTCGGACGCGGAGGTGATCGGTCGGGCGCGGCGGCACCCGGAGGCGTTCGCCGCGCTGTTCGACCGGCACTACCGGAAGATCTACGCCTACGCCGCCCGGCGACTTGGTGCCGGCCTCGCCGACGACATCGCGGCGGAGACGTTCCTGATCGCCTTCGACCGGCGGGACGGCTACGACCGTACCCGCGCGGACGCCGGGCCGTGGCTGTACGGCATCGCGGCCAACCTCATCGCCCGCCACGCCCGGGCTGAGGTCCGACACCTGCGCGCGTTGGCCCGCACCGGCGCCATCGGCGTGGTCGAGTGGGACGGCGACGCGGTCGCCGGCCGGCTCGACGCGGCGGCGGTGCGCGACCGGCTGGCGCAGGCGCTGGCCGCGCTGCCCGCACCCGAACGGGAGGTACTGCTGCTGGTGGCGTGGGCCGGGCTGAGCTGCCAGGACGCCGCCACCGCCATGGACATACCAGCCGGGACCGCCCGTTCCCGACTGCACCGGGCCCGTACCCAGATGCGGTCCGCCCTGGGCATGACCAACCTGAACCTCGACCCGGAGGTGAACGAATAGTGGACGACCTGCAGATCCTGCGCGCGTTGGGCGGCCCTGACCCGGTACCCGAGCTGGATAGCGAGGCGCGGGCCCGCAACGCGCTCCTCGCCCTGGCTCAAGCCGCGCCGGCCATGCCGGCGCGCACCGCCCGGCGTACCCGATGGGCGCGCCTGGGCTGGCGGATCGCGGTGCCGGCGGTCGCGGCGGCGGTCGCGGTCGGCGGCCTGGTGGTGGTGGAGACTTCCGGCCCGGTCACCCGGGACGGCCAGGTGGGCCCGGTGCTGCCGGTGCTGCCGGCTGCCAAGCCGGCCAACGCCGCGGAGGCCCTCGGGTACGCCGCGGACGCGGCCGCCAAGCGGCGCTTCACCACGCCCCGGTCGGACCAGTGGTTGTACCTCGAGACACGAACGACGTCCGGCAAGGGGCCGGGCGGGTTCGTCGAGAGCGGTCCCTACGAGAGCCACACCGGCCGGGTGTGGCGCAGTATCGACGGCAAGCAGGTGGCCATCTACAAGGACGGCAAGCTCGTCACCCATCCCAGCGCCATGATGAGCTTCGGGTTCGACTACGCGACGCTCGCCAACCTGCCCCCCGATCCGGACGCGGTGCTGGCCTGGGTTCGTGACCAGGTCGGCGGCATCGGCGGCGGCACCCGCGACGGCGAGGACGGGATTGCCTTCGCCACGATCAATGCCATCGTGCGGGACAACCTGCTGCCGCCGGCCGTTGAGTCCGCGCTGTTCCGCGCGCTGGGCAAGCTCTCCGGCGTCACGCTGGTGCCCGACGCGGTCAACCTCGACGGCCGGCCGGCCATCGCGGTCGCCCGCGTGCAGGACGGCTGGCTGCGGGACGAGATGCTGCTCGACCCGGAGACGTACCGGCTGATCGGCGAGCGGGCGGTGGCGATCGCCGACCACACCACCAACGCGCTCGACGGGAGCAGCCGGATCAAGAAGGGCACCATCCAGCGCCTCCTGGTGCGAAACGCCGCCGTGATAGTGGATGCCCCCGGCCAGACCAGCTGACCCTGGCGCTCCCATGGTCAGGGTTTCCTGACCATGGGAGCAGGCGTATTCCCAAGGTTTTGCGGGGTCGGCTGTCGAGAGTGGCAGCGATGAGGCCGAGGTCGTTGGTGTTCTCATTCGTGCCGCGCTCTGCGCTGCGATCGCGTCGCGGACCGCTTCAGTACGATCCGGCACGGCAGCCGGCGCAGCGAACCGGCTACACCGAGCCCTACGCGAGGCCGGGATCACGGCAGTCAGGACACCCTCGTAACGGAACCCGGTCGATCCGACCGTGACCGTCGGCGTTCGGGATCTGGCCCCGTAGTGGACGACCCGGCCGGTGCCCCGGACGGGCGGGTGCTGCGCAAGGTCCTGGCCCGGCTAGACATCATCGCGAGCGGCGAAGGTGCGACGGGTGCCGGCTTGGCACTGTCTCGCCGAGCCGCAGCAGGTCGTGGCCGACTGCCGCCGACCAGAGAAGCTGATGTCACCCTATCCGCTTCAGGTCGGCGTTTCTAAGCGACATCGTCGACCATTACATCGACCACGTCAGTCCATCGTTGCAGACGGCGTAGGACGTGGCCCGAGATCGATGAGATAGGCGCGGCTATTTCGTGATCTCGATTCCGGGATCGCCCCTCGGCCACGGCCCCGCCACCGCCTACGCCACCCGTACGCCGCCGTCAGCGACACCCGCACCGCGCCGTGAGCTCCGGTACCGCCAATCCTGGGCGAACCACCCAACCGCCTGCCGCCGTACCGCTTTCCGCCTCGCCCGCCCCGCGCGGACAACTCACCTCCGTCGGGACACCTCATCCGACCGGACCTACCCCACCACACCCCGACAAACCAGCGACACACCGACCCACAGTGGACGAACCTGGACTTTCGAGATCGGTATGCGGCGGGCGCATACCGCACAGCCACTTCCTGCGTTGGTCGTCGGTCCCGCTGAATGCCAGATTGGTGGCCATGCTCCGACCGCTCGGGCGGAGTTCCTCCTCGTCGTTTCCGACGCCTATCTGATTGGGAGCCATGAATGAACGCTCAGCGAATTACCGGACCGTTCCTGTCGGTCTTCCGCATCGTCATCGGACTGCTGTTTAGCTTCCATGGGCTGGGCGCGATCTTCGGCATCATGGGCCGCACCGAACCGGTCCCCTTCGGCGAGTGGCCCGGTTGGTGGGCAGGTCTCATCGAAATGGTCTGCGGCGCGCTCGTCCTGCTCGGCGCCGCTACCCGACCGGCCGCGATACTGGCCTCGGGAGCGATGGCGTACGCGTACTTCGTGGTGCACCAGCCGCAGGCGCTGTTCCCGACGCAGAACGGCGGCGTGGAGGCGGCCCTGTATGCGTGGGCATTCCTGGCGGTCGCAGTGCTCGGTGCGGGGCCGTGGTCGATCGACGCGCTGTGGCACCGACGGTCGGCGGAGGTGGTTCCCGCCTGATGGTGACAGCGCCGGTATCAACTGGCCGCTGTTCCCCTTGCTCCTGCAGCCGACTCAACATTCCATTCCGTGCCCGGCCCGAGCCGGCGCCCACCAGAATGAGGAATTTTCGAAGATGCAGTTGCCAGATGGGCCCCGAAAGCACGTTGATGGAGCGATGAAGGCTCTCCCGCGGCCATCGCGGCCATCGCGGCCATCGCGGGCGTCAGGCGGTCACGGACCGATGTTTCGCGTCGGGTCGGCGGTCGCTGCCAGCCTGCTGGTGCTCGGGTTGACGTCCGGCGCGGCTGCCACAACGCCGCCGGATGATGCCCGGACCACGTCGAGTTCGTCCGGCTCCGCCACCGCGAGGATCGTGGCGGCGGCGAACGCGTTCCTCCGCGTCCTCGATGACACCGAGAGAGACGCTGTCCTTTTCGAACGTGGCGACACGGCGCAGCGGCAGCGGTGGTCCAACCTGCCGTCGCCGCTGTTCCAGCGTGCCGGCTTGATGGTCCGAGACCTTGACGAGCAGAAGGTCCGCGCCTTCCTGGCGGTTATGCGGGCGACGCTTAGCACCGAGGGCTACAGCCGCGTGATGGCAGCGCGGGCCGCCGACGACGTGCTGGCCGTCGGCAACACGACCGGGCTGGACTTCGGCAGCCAGTTCTTCTGGATTGCGATCATCGGGGAGCCATCGGCAACCAAACCGTGGCAGTGGCAGTTCGGCGGTCACCATTTGACGGTCAACGCCACCATCGAGGGCGACAAGCTGTCCTTGACCCCCACCGTCCTAGGCGTCGAGCCGGGGACCTACACCGCCTCCGACGGCACCACCGTCCGTCCGCTCGGCGACATCACCGACAAGGCGTTCGCGCTGGTCAATCTCCTGAATGGCAGCGCGAGGGGCAGGGCCGTGCTCGGCGACACATACATCGATGTGGTGCTGGGCCCCGGACAGGACTGCCGTACCCTCTCGCCGGAAGGGCTACCGGGCTCGGCGATGACCGCCGCCCAGCGCGCCACGTTTCTCACACTGATCGACGAGTACAGCGGACTGGCGCACAACCAGGCCGCCGCCGTCCGCCGTAAGCAGCTGAAGAAGGACCTGGCCGAGACCTACTTCGCCTGGTACGGGCCGACGACACCGGGTAGCGCGGCTTACTTCCGGATCACCGGTCCGCATGTCGTCATCGAGTACGCCCCGAACAGCCTGGGCGGCGGCAATGGCAACCCAGCGAATCACACCCACGGTATGTACCGCGACCCCACCAACGACTACGGTGGCACGGTCTGCTGATGAAGCGGCTCGGCGCGATCCTGTCCCTCATCACGGTCACCGCGCTCGCCGGTGTGCTGCTGCCGGCCGGTCCGGCGGCAGCACATCCGCTCGATGCCTACCTGCAGGTGGCTTATCTGGCCCCGGCGCCCCACACGATCGGCGTCGAACTCGCCATCTACCCCGGCGTACTCGTCGCACCCGCCGCCCTCGCCGCCCTCGATCCCGACGCTGATCAGCAGATCACCGACCTCGAAGCCCGTGCCTATGGCGAACGCATCCTGGGATTCCTTGAGCTTCGCGCCGATGGACAGCCGCTGCGAGCCGTGCTGTCCACGGTGGACGTGCCGCCATACCTGACCATCCAGGCCGGCTACGGCACGATCCGCCTCCACGCCGAGGCCCGTGGCGCACCGTCCGCCGCGGGCACGCACGAGATCTTCTTCCGCAACGACCACGCCCCGGAAGGCGCCGCCTACCAGGTCAACGCGACCGTCGGCAAAGACGGACCGGTCGTGCTGGGCGCCCAGCACCGCGACGCGACGCAGCAGCAGAGCCGCATCACCTACCGCATCGATGCCGCAGCGACGTCCTCCTCGATAGCTGCCACCGGCTCCCCGCACACCGCCGAGCAGACCGGCCGCCTGCTCGGCATCCTTGAGTCACCGACGCTCTCGCTGACCGTGGTGCTGCTGGCGTTCGGCTTCGCTGCTCTCCTCGGCGCCCTGCACGCCATGACCCCCGGACATGCCAAGACCCTCATGGCGGCATACCTCGTCGGCAGCGGCGGCACCACCCGTAACGCGTTGACGCTCGGCGCCGTCATCACCTTCACTCACACGGCGTCGGTCATCGGCATCGGCCTCGTCGCCCTGTTCGCGAGCCGCTTCCTCGTGCCCGGGATCCTCGTACCCATCCTGGAAACAGTCTCCGGCGCGCTCGTGCTCGCGATCGGACTGATACTCATCAAGCAGCGCTGGTCCAGCATCAGGAACCGGACACACGGTCACGGTCACGCAGGCGCCGGTCCCCACACGCACAGCCACGGCGGACGGCCACACACGCACGCTCTGCCGGCTGGCGGGGTCACCGCGCGCGGCCTCGTCGCCATGGGAGTCTCCGGCGGACTCATCCCCTGCCCCGAGGCACTCGGCGTCATGGTCCTGGCCGTCGGCGTCAACCGAACCGTTCTCGGCCTCGGCCTGATCTTCTCCTTCAGCCTCGGCCTCGCGGCGGTTCTGATGGGCCTCGGCATCATGTTGGTCCGATCCCGTCGGCTGATCGGCCGCTTCGAACACATCGGCAACCGCTGGACACATGCCCTTCCTCTGGTCAGCGCTGTCGTGGTCACCGGGCTCGGTATCGGACTGCTCCTCCGCGCGTTCGACGCCGGTGTCCCGCCTCTGGCCTGACCGCCCTTGGTCGGAAACGGCACCTCGCAGCGGTGGACGCCTGAAGGGCGTCAGGGGCGGGAAGAAGTCATCTCCGTGGCCGCTTCGCGGACCATCTCGCGTAGCCACTGGTGCGCCGGGTCGGTATCGAGGCGCGGATGCCAGATCATTCCGTACGGGAAGGCATCGAACTCTTCCGGCGCTTCGACCAGCCGCAGCCGCGGATCTGTCACCTGCACCTCCGCCAGTCGGCGAGGAACTGTCGCCACGAGGGACGTGCCGGGCGTCGCGGTGATCGCCGCGCTGAAGAATGTCACCCGCAGCGCGGCTGTCCGGCTGCGGCCGTGGTTCTGCAGCCACCGCTCGATCATCGGCTGCTCGTTCGAGATCAGCGTGATGACCACGTGGCGGGCGTCTAGGTAGTCGGACAGCGAGAAACGATCCTGGACAGGATGGTCGCGGTCCACCACACAGACGAGGTCGTCGGTGAAAAGTTGCTGCCAGCGCAGCGGGGCCGCCGGGTGGAGCACCGACAGGGCGAGTTCGGCACGGCCGCGTTCGAGGTCCGGGTAGCTGTTCTGATCCCGTGGCTCGATGCGGATCTCGAGGTTGGGTGCGGCCGTGTAGAGCCGGGGCAGCAGGTGCGGTCCCAGGGTCGCGGTGGTGTAGTCGGTGCCGACGATGCGCATGACGCCGGTGGCCGTGGCCGGGTCGAAGCCGCGTCCGGCGACGAGGTTCTCCAGGCGCGGCAGCAGGAGCCCCAGCTCATGCCGCATCTCTCGCGCCCGCGGCGTCAGCTCGTAGTCGCCGCCGGACCGCACCAGGAGTTCGTCGCCGAATAGCACCCGCAACCGTTGCAGGGTGCGGCTCATCGACGACTGGCTCAGGTGGAACCGTACGGCGGCTCGGGACACGTGCCGCTCCTCGAGCAGCACGGCCAAGGCGCGCAGTTCCTGCCACAAGCCGAGGTGGCTATGCTTCACGCGCATAGTATGCATGTGATCCTCGCGTCGGCGCTCGATCGCGCGGGTCGGCATATCGGCGGGCAAGTGCGTCGGGCTGTGACGAAGGCGCAGATTCGTGATACTTCGATGTTGGTCGATCACACAGCTCACCGGCTCGGACCTTGACCGGGTAGAGCAGGGTTCTAGTTCGCCTCTGCCGTCGACTATCCGGGCTTCCTGCCGGCAGGATTTCCGACCGAGCTACGGGGTGGCCTCAATATCCGAAGGGTCACGGGACGTGGCCTGCTTCACCGTCATGCATGAGTGACCCGTGGTCATCCGGTCAGCGCTGCCCTCAGCTGGTCCAGTCCCAGCGAGCCGAGTTCCAGCGCCCGACGGTGAAATGCTCGCCGGTCGCCGCGGAAGGATGAGCAGCCTGCCAGCCATACCCGTTCACCTACCTTGTAGGTCAGCGCCTGCCCTGGCCTGCCCAGATAACGCGCGAGTTCCATGGATGCGTACGGCCCTTGATGACAACGGTCCCGCAGTAGCTGTAGCGCGGCATCGGGCGTCCACGATGTGCCGTCACCGGACGGCACCGGCAGCCGTAGGTGCAGGCCGATGTCGAGCACGACCCGCGCCGCCCGCAGCAGCTGCATGAACAGGTACCCCAAGCGTGCACCCGGCTGCTCGTAGCGCCCGAGTTCGTCCATGAACCGCTCGGCGTACAAGGCCCAGCCCTCTTGGCAGCCGGAGAGCCCGCCGAGCAGGTTCAGCCGTTGCCCAAGGCCGCCCTGGCAGGCCTCGTAGCCGATCTGGAGGTGGTGGCCGGGAACGCCCTCGTGGTACGCGGTGCTGTAGGCGAACCAGGTGGGGAAGCTCGCCTGGTCCTCGGGAAGAAACCACCAGACACGGCCTGGCCGCGTCAGGTCCTGCGACGGCCCGGTGTAGCCGGTGCCGGCCGACACGGTCACCCGGGACTCGATGCGCCGCAGTGGCGCGGGGATGTCGAAGTGCACGCCGTGCAACTGCTCGGTGGTGGCCTCCAGCAACTCCTGCAGCCACGCACCGAACGCGGCCCGGCTATGCAGGGTGCCCGGCGCGTCGGGCCTGTCGAGCCGATCGATCACCTCGGGCACGCTCCCGCCCAAGGCCTTCGCCTCCGTGACCAGGTCCGCCTCGATCGCGGTGAACTCGTCCCAGCCCCAGTCGTAAAGTTCACGCAGGTCCGGCTCGATGCCGAGGAAGGCTCGCACCCATAGTGCGTACCGATGCGGCCCGAAAGCCTCCTCACTGCGCGCCTGCGGTGCCAGGTCTGCGGTCAGCATCACGGCCAGTCTCTGGTACGCCTCTCGCGCGCTGCACGCCGCCGCCTGCAGCGACGCTCGCTGCCGCCCATCGCCGTAGCGCTTCGCCAGGGCGATGTCATCGTCGACCCAATCGCGGCAGCGCTGCGTCACGAGCTCCACTTGGCGCCGCGTCGGCAGGTGACCACGCTCGGCGGCGAGCAGGAGGCTGCGGGCATACCCGTCCAAGGCCGCGGGGATCGCGGCCTGGCGCGCGGCGACACGGGCCCAGCCATCCTCGTAAGCTGCGCCCTCGGTTTCGCGGCCGGGCACCGCCGCCTCGACGGACTGGCGGATGAGCTGAAGCGGGCCGGTGGCCGCCGCATGCAGTTCGCGCAGATCCTCCCCGGCATCGTGTAAGGCGATGCGGGCGCGCAGCCGTTCGGCGAGGTGAGCGTGCAGCGCCCCGTGCACGGTCTCGAGCTCGCGCAGGGCGCGGGCAGCGAGATCGGCGCGGGCCTGGTGGCCGTCGGGACTGTAGTCGGTGAGCCCGTCGACCTCATCCTCGCCGACGACCACTGCCGCGCAAGGGTCGAGGCGGGCCACGTCGCGCAGAAGCCGGCTGGCGAAGTCATCGATCACGGAGGCGATGCTAATGCCCGCCCTGCTTGGCGCGTACTGGCCTGCATCAATGCAGTGGCAAGTGGTTGACAACTTGGTCCGCCAACATTGGTGATTCGAGGCAGCGTGTGACGGGCGTGCGGTGGCCTTCTGCGCCCGCTCGTGCCGAGTCGGGCGTGCCGGCAGCGAACGAGAAGGTGTGCGCTCGGGCGTCTGCACCGTGGCTGCCACCTCGGGGCTCTTTGGTGGCAGGCTGGGATGCGTTCAGCGGCGACGCCGAGCGGATCCGGGCCGGAAGGACGTCTTCCGCGCCTCGAACCGCTCCTGAGCGTCAAGGACCGCATCCGCGTACCGGATGGCCCAGGCACCCATCGCCTGCATCGGCTCCAGCAGCGCGGTGCCTGCTTCGGTGAGCGCGTAGTCCACGCGCGGTGGCACTTCCGGGAACGGCCGGCGCTCCACCAGGCCGTTGTACTCCAGCCGGCGCAAGGCGTCGTTGAGTACCTTGGGGCTGATCCCTCCGATCCGGGTGAGGAGCGCTGCCGGCCGCATCGGACCGTCCACGGCGATTGTGAAGATCACGACGCTGTCCCAGCGGTTGGCGAGCACCTCGAATGCCACGCGGGCCCGGCAGTCGGAGGTGTAGTCGTCGAGCGGGGCAGCGGGATTACCCATGCGTCCATCCTGCCCGGTGTATTGCACACCGTTCGGTGTGCATCGACCTGCTTATCGTCCTGCCCGGCGGTCGGTACCGAGCCGCCGCAGAGCGAGGAACGGAGCAGGCGGATGAAAATCGGCATACTCGGCACGGGCGGTATGGCGGCGGCACTCGGCGGCGCGTGGACTACGGCCGGGCACGACGTGGTGATCGGCGGCCGGAATCAGGGGAGGGCGAAGCAGACCGCCGGAAGAATCGGCGCCGCCGGGTATGGCAGCCTCGCGGACGCGGCGGGCCACGGCGACGTCATCCTCGTCGCTGTCCCGGCGGCAGAGGCGCCGCAACTGGTGGACGGCCTCGCCGGGAATCTCGCCGGCCGGACAGTCATCGACTGCACCAACCCCGTCGTACCCACCAGCGACGGGTTGATGCTCAACACTGGTGGCACCATGTCTATGGCGCGGCAACTGGCAACTGCCGCACCCGACGCGCACGTGGTCAAGGCGTTTAACCTCTGCCACGTGAGCATCTGGACACTGCGTCCGCCGACCTTCGAAGGCATACCGCTGGCCGTGCCCTACTGCGCCGACCAGGCCGAGGCAGCAGCGGCGACGGAGAACCTCATCAGCTCCCTGGGCTGCACTCCTGCGCCGTGCGGCGGGCTGGCGCGGGCGGCGTACCTGGAGGCGACAGCGGCGCTTGCGATCGGGCTGTGGTGGGCGGGCCAGCAGCCGCGCGCGGCGTTCCCCTCCCTGGCAGAGGCGCCGCATAGCTGAGTTTGTCGAGTACAGCGGATCCACGGAAGCGGGGACCCGGGCTCAGCCCGAATCGGGTCCCCGCAAATCTGCGGCGAGGCGCCTTCGCCGAGTACGTCAGCGCACCGGCCGACGCGTTGGTGGCCAAGCCGTCCAACCTCACCTTCGAGGCGGCGGCCGCCACCCCGGTGGCGCGTTGAGGGCATCGCCGGGTCTGCGCGACAGGGTCGGATCCGGCCCAGGCGCCGGGTGCTCATCAACGGCGCATCGGGTGGCGTCGGCACCGTTGCCCGGAGCGATACGGTGGCAATCATGACGCAGTCAGTTCCGCGGCCGGTCCGGTGGGGAATCCTCGGCACCGGCGGCATCGCCGCCACGTTCGCCTCCGACCTGAAGCTGGTCGAGGGCGCCGTGCTCGCCGCCGTCGGATCGCGGACCGCCGAGGCCGCGACCACATTCGCCGCACGGCACGGATTCGCCCGCGCCCACGGCTCCTGGGCCGACCTGGCCGCGGACGACGAGGTCGACGTGATCTACGTGGCCACGCCGCACGCGTTCCACCAGGCGGCCGCCGCGGTTTGCATCGCCGGCGGCAAGCACGTGCTCTGCGAGAAGCCGATGACGCTGGACCGGCCGTCGTCGGCGACGCTGGTGGAGCAGGCCCGGTCGCGCGGCCTCTTCCTGATGGAAGCCATGTGGATGCGCTGCAACCCGGTCATCCGGCGCATTGCTGCCCTGGTCGCGGACGGTGCCATCGGCGAGGTGACCGCAGTGCACGCGGATCTCGGACTGCAGGGACCGTTCCCGGCCACGCACCGGCTGATGGACCCGGCGCTCGGTGGCGGCGCGCTACTGGACCTCGGCGTCTACCCGATCAACCTGGCCCACCTGATCCTGGGCACGCCAGCGTCCGTGCAGGCGTGGGCGCATCTGTCACCCGAGGGTGTCGACCAGAACACCGGCCTGCTGCTCGGCTACCCATCCGGTGCGGTGGCCGCGCTGTCGTGCAGTCTGGTCGCCGCGACCGGCAACGCGGCGACGATCACCGGCACCACCGGCCGGATCCAACTGCCGCCGGCCTTCTTCATGCCACGGACGTTCACGCTGCACCGTGGTGCCGACACCGAGGTCTTCGACCTGGACTTCCCCGGCAAGGGCTTTCAGTTCGAGGCCGAAGAGGTGCAGCGCTGCCTGGCCGCGGGCGAGGTGGAGAGCCCGCTGATGCCGCAGGCCACGACGCTGGAAATCATGGGTTTGCTGGATGCGATCCGCGAGCAGATCGGTGTCCGCTACCAGCCGCCCCGGAGCGGTCAGCCGAACAGCGGACGAACCACCAGGTAGACCAGGCAGGCGAAGGCTGCGGCGGCCGGGAACGGCTGCAGCCGGGCGGCGACCTTGCCGCGCCGCCGGCCAGGACGGGCCATGCTACCGGAATTCGGTCCACTTCGGAGTGGGAAGTCGGCGGTGCTCCGGCCGGCGGGTCCCTGGCTGGGCGCTGAGCGTGGTCATGAGAGCACGAATGACCACGCTCAGCGCCAGTTGAGGCGGTGCGGTCAGCGGGTCCGGTCCAGCACGGCGTGCTGGGCGGCCGCGTACTGCTCGCGGATCAACGGAACCGGGTCGTCCTCGTAGACCGCCGGGGTCTCCGCGGACCAGGCCGGCGGGGTGTCGCCGCCGGCAGTGACCCAGGCGGCCTGCCGGGCCGCGCCGTCGGCGACGTACTCCCCGGGCGGCGGGACCAGCACCGGCTTGCCGAACAGCGCGGGAGCGATACGGCGGACCGCCTCGCTCTTCGCCCCGCCGCCGACCAGGACGATCCGGTTGGCCTGGGCACCCTGGCCGACCAGCGCGTCCAGACCGTCGGCCAGCGCACACAGCATGCCCTCGATGGCGGCCCGGGCCAGGTGCGCCGGGTCGGACGTCTTCAGGGTCAGCCCGTGGATCGCGCCGGTGGCATCCGGCCGGTTCGGGGTCCGCTCACCTTCCAGGTACGGCACCAGGACCAGGCCGTCCGCACCGGCCGGCGCGGTCAGTGCGAGCCGGGACAGCTCGTCGTGCGAGACGCCGAGCAGTTTGGCGGCCGCGTCCAGGACCCGGGCGGCGTTGAGGGTGACCACGATCGGCAGGAACCGGCCGGTGGTGTCGGCGAACCCGGCCACCGTGCCGCTCGGGTCGACCGGCGCCGCGTCGGACGAGACGAAGACCGTGCCAGACGTGCCGATCGAGACGATCACGTCGCCGGGCAGCGCGCCGGTCCCGAGGGCGGCGGCCGCGTTGTCCCCGGCTCCCGGACCGAGCGGGGCGCCGTTGGGCAGGTGCCCGGCGATGCCCGTCGGACCGAGCACATCGGGCGTTCTCAGGGCTCGGCCGAAACCGAGCTCCAGCAGGTCGGGGCGATACTCGTTGGTCCTGGCGGACCAGTAGAGTGTGCCGCTGGCATCGCTCCGGTCGGTCTTGATGTCCGCGATATCGGTGGATCCGGACAGCTTCCAGGTCAGCCAGTCGTGCGGCAGGCAGACCGCGGCGACCCGGGCCGCGTTCGACGGCTCGTTGCGGGCCAGCCAGCGCAGCTTGGTCAGCGTGAAGCTGGCGACCGGCACGATGCCGACCGCTTCCGCCCACTTGTCCCCGCCGCCCAGCTCCTGGATCAGGTCGGCGGCCGCGCCGGCGCTGCGGGTGTCGTTCCACAGCAGCGCCGGGCGGACCACGTCACCGTTCTCGTCCAGCACGACCATGCCGTGTTGCTGGCCGGCCACCGAGGCGGCGGCCACGTCGTCCAGGCCGCCGGCCTCCTCGATCGCCTGCTGGAGCGCGGCCCACCAGGCGTCCGGGTGCACCTCGGTGCCGTCCGGATGGCTCGCCCGCCCCTGCCGGACCAGCTTCCCGGTCTCGGCGTCGCGGATCACGACCTTGCACGACTGGGTCGAGCTGTCAATCCCGGCAACCAGCGCCATGGTCAGCGGGCCCCGAGGACGTGCTCGATGGCGAGCTGGTTGAGCTTGACGAACCCGTAGCCCTGAGCGCCCGCGGCGTCGGCGTCGAAGTCCTCGAACGCGCTGCGGTCGGCGAGCAGGTCGGTGTACGACTCGCCCGGGCTCAGGGTGGGGGTGGACAGCTGGCCGACCTTGGCCGCGGCCAGCGCCTCCTGCACCTCCGGGTCGGCCCGGAACGCCTTGGCCCGCTCCTTGAGCAGCAGGTACACCCGCATGTTCGCCTTCACCGACTCCCAGACGCCGTCGAGGTCCTCGGTGCGCGACGGCTTGTAGTCGAAGTGGCGCGGGCCGTCGTAGACGATGCCGCCGTCCAGCCCGTTTTCCAGCAGGTCGACCGTGGAGAACGCGTTGAGCAGGTCGCCGTGGCCGAAGACCAGGTCCTGGTCGTACTTCGGGCCGTGCTGGCCGTTCAGGTCGATGTGGAAGAGCTTGTTGTGCCACAGCGCCTGGGCGATGCCGTGCGTGAAGTTGAGGTTCGACATCTGTTCGTGGCCGACCTCGGGGTTGATGCCGAACAGCTCGGGCCGCTCCAGTTCCTGAATGAAGGCGATGGCGTGGCCGGCGGTCGGGAGCAGGATGTCGCCGCGGGGCTCGTTCGGCTTCGGCTCGATGGCGAAGCGGAAGCCGTAGCCGCGGTCCTCCGAGTACTGCGCGAGGAGGTTGAGGGCCTCGCGGTAGCGGTCGAGGGCGGCCCGGACGTCCTTCGCCGAGTCGTACTCCGAGCCCTCGCGGCCGCCCCACAGCACCAGGATCTTGGAGCCCAACTCGGCGCCGAGGTCCATCTGGCGCAGCACCTTGCGCAGCGCGTAGCGCCGGACGCTGCGGTCGTTGCTGGTAAAGCCGCCGTCCTTGAACACCGGGTGGTTGAACAGGTTGGTGGTCACCGACGGGACGATCAGGCCGGTCTCGTCGAGCGCCTTCTTGAACTTGGCGATGATGCCGTCCCGGGTCGCGGCGTCGGCGCCGAACGGCACCAGGTCGTCGTCGTGGAACCCGACACCGTACGCCCCGAGCTCGGCGAGCTTGTACACGGTCTCGATCGGGTCGAGCGCGGGACGGGTGGCCTCACCGAACGGGTCGCGCGCCTGCCAGCCGACGGTCCAGAGACCGAAGGAGAACTTGTCATCACGTGTGGGCTGCACAGACACGCTTACCTCCGGGTAACGCGTTGGATTTGTTTGTTCGTTGAATTATTTGGCGGGGGTGTGGCGTTGTCAAGCCGTGACGGCTCGACTGACCTCCTCCTCGAGTGCCCCGTCGCTGCCTGGAGCAGTACGCCGGTCAGGAGGCGCTCGCCGCCGACGAGCCCCGGGCCGCCGCCGTGCCGGGCATCGCGCTGTCCGCGGTGGTCAACCTGCTGGACGTTGAGGCCGAGCTGCGGCACCGGGTGCTGACCGCGGGGCTCGCGCCGGTCACGCTGCGGGCAGCACGGTGGGGAACGAACGCCGCGGTGCAGGGGGCGGCGGTCGCGGTGGTACGGGAGGTGCGCGACGATCCGGCGTCCTGGCTGCGGCGGGTGGGCTGAGGGCGTACGCGGGCATCGCGGCCTGGCGCACGGCCGACCGGACCCGGAACAGCGGCGCGAAGGAGACACCCGCCGTCCCGCCGGTGTTGTCGCTCTTGCCGTCGGTGAGCAGGCTGATCCCGGTGCTGCCCGGCACCCTAGCCCGCCCCGAACACCGCCGGACGCGGCCGGGCCGGGTTGACGATGCCGAACCGGGGCCCGGCCCGCCGACCTGACCGACCTGAGCGGGGAGGCCCGGCAGACCTTCTTGCCCTGCAGACGCGCACCCTTGCCCTGCAGACGCGCACCGGCTGCGGACGACGACCCTGGCGGTGCGGGGGCGGCACAGGCCCGGCACCGGGTGACGCCTGTCAGAGCCGGGCCGCGGACGAGCTCAGGTACGCACGGCTCTCCGCGAGCGCCGCGAAGACATCGCCGTCGCTGGTCTGAAGCTCGACGATGTGCAGCGCGCCGGCCGGGGCGGCGGCCAGGATCCGCGCCGTCGGCATCGCGCCTCGCCCGAGGGCGACGTGCGGGGCGCCCTCGGTGATCGGGCCGTCCTTCAGGTGCAGGGCCGGCACCCGCTCGCCGAGCCGATCGATGACGGCGGGCACGTCGGCGCCACCGAGGGCCGCCCAGTAGCAGTCGATCTCGAAGAAGACCTCCGGGCTCAGGAGGTCGGCCAGGACCTCCAGGGCGTGCCGGCCGTCGATCTCGGATGCGAACTCGGACCAGTAGTTGTGGTAGCCGATCCGCAGGCCGTACCTGGCTGCCCGGTCGGCGAGGGCGTTCAGCGAGTCGGCGGTGCGGGCCAGCGCCCCCCGACTGGTGAAGGCGTCGTCGGGGAGGCCGGTTCCCACGATCGCCAGGTCGGTGCCGAGGGTGGCCACGGCCTCGAGAGCCCTGTCGCGGTCGGCGCTGAAGAATCGGTGCGAGTGGGCGCTGCAGATGGCGAGGCCGAGGTCCTCGGCTGTCGCGCGCAGGCCGGCCGGGTCGTCGAGGGCTTCGAACGGCTCGACGCCGCGGTATCCGAGGTCGGCTAGGCGGTGCAGAGCGGCGCGGCGGTCGGCCGCCAGCGCGTCACGGATGGTCCACAGGTTGACCGCCGGAGAGCTCGACATCAGTCAGTGCCTTTCCCGGTTGCTGTCGGGGGGATGTTCGGAAGCGCGAAGGACGAGACCCACGTCACCACCAGCAGGGCGGCGCACAGCCAATAGGCCAGCTCGCTCGCGGCGAACGGCGACGCGCCCCGGCCGATCTGGTCGAAGATCACCGTCGAGAAGATCGCCGCCGCCACCGCGCCGCCCAACTGCTGGAGGGCGTTGACGGCGCCGGTGGCCGACCCGAGCTCGCGGTCGTCGACCCGGGACAGGACAAGATTCAGGAACTGCCCGAAGAACAGGCCGGTGCCGACGCCGGCGATGAGCAGCGCGGGGGCCAGGTTGAAGCTGGTCAGGCCGGTGTCGAACAGCAGGCCGTCCGGACCCTGGCGGGTGGTGGTGCGGGCATTGCTCGCCACGGTCACCGCAGCGAGACCCATGCCCACGGCCTGGGCCAGGATTCCGGCCTGGAGCACCAGACGCGGGCTCCGCCTCGCGAGCAGCTGCCCGATGCCCATCGCGGCGATCGTGCCCACCGGCCACCAGGTGCCGGTCAGTCCGCTGCGCATCGGCGACCAGCCGACGTACAGCTGGACCAGTACGGGGTAGATGATGAAGGCTCCCGAACAGGCGCCGAAGAACAGGAAGACGACCACCGCGCCGCCGGTGAAGGACCGTTTGCGGAACAGGCTCGTCTCGATGAACGCGTCCAGCCTCCGCCGGTGCCGGGTCCGGGCATGGAGCGCGAAGAGCGCGAGAACCAGCACCGAGGAGATCATCATCGCCTGGGTCCACCAGGCCCACTGGTGCTCACGGCCCTGAATGACCGGATAGACGAACAGCCCGACGGCGACCGAGCACAGGATCATGCCGATGCCGTCGAGCTTCGGCCGGTTGTCGGGCCGGTGCCCGGCGGGCAGCGTACGGAGGGCGAAGAGGTACACGATGAGGCACGCCGGGATGTTGATGATGAACACCCAGCGCCACGACGCGTAGGTGATCAGCGTGCCACCCAGGATCGGGCCGGCGGCGGAGGAGAGGCTCATGAAGGGCCCGAAGATGGCGAACGCCTTCGCGCTGTGCTCCTGGCCGAAGCTCTCGCGGATCATGCTGACGCACTGCGGGATCATCATCGCCGCGGCACCGCCCTGCAGCAGCCGCGCGACGATCAGCTGGACCGGGGTCTGCGCCACCGCGCACGCCGCCGACGTGAGCGTGAACCCGGCGAGGCCGATGAGGAACATCCGGCGGCGACCGACGATGTCACCGAGACGGCCGCCGGCGAGCAGCAGCACCGCGAACGTCAACAGGTAGCCGATGCTGATCCACTGGAACTGCGCGTCGGACGCGCCGAGATCGTTCCGGATCGCCGGGGCGGCGACGTTCATCGCCGTGGCGTCCAGCAGGTCCATCATCGCCGCGCCCAACACCGTGAACAGGACCGCCCAAGCGGCCCGAGGCGGTGCTGAGGGGCCGGCCTGACGGCCGGGTCGCGATATCACGGACACGGGAGCCTCGGCAGCGCCCGGATCAGCGGTCGCCAATGGGCCATGGCCACCCTCCGGGTATTTCGGCAACGATCTGGACCAAACTAATGGGCCGGACCGCGAACTGCCAAGGCCCTCTCCATCGACGCAGGTCGGGCCGGGGGTTCGCCGTGGGCTCCGGCATCCTGCCGCGAAGGCCGACCTGTAGCGTCCCACCCATGCCGATCGACATCGGCGCACCCATGCGCCACGCCACCATGCGGGAGCGGAATCTGGCCGTCCTGCTCGGCGTCATCGCGGAACATCAGCCGGCCACCAGGGCACAGCTCGCCGCGCTGACCGGCTTCACCAAGACTACGGTGTCGAACCTGATCGCGGTGCTCGCCGAGGCCGGCCTCGTGCACAACGGCGGCATGGTGCACGACGGCGACCGCGGCCGCCCGGGAACCGGCGTCCTGGTCGACGGCGCGGGTGCCGCCGGGCTCGGCCTCGAGGTGACCGTCGACTACCTGGCGGCCTGTGTCCTCGACCTCAGCCGCCGGGTGCGCTACCGGCACCTGGTGACGGCCGACAACCGGAACCGCCGGCCCGAGGAGATCGCCGCGGCGCTGTCCCTGCTGGCCGGGAAGGCCATCGGTTCCGCGCAGGAGCAGGGTCTGACCGTGGCTGGGGCCGTCGTGGCGGTGCCCGGTCTGCTCGACCGCTCCGGGATGCTGCGCGCACCCAGCTTCCGCTGGCGCGACGTGCCGGCCGCGACATTGCTCGACCGCGTCCTTCGCGAGCTGCGGCTGCCGACCAAACTGGAGAACGAGGCGAACCTGGCGGCGCTCGGCGAACTGTGGTTCGGCGCGGGACGCCCGCTGGGCGACTTCCTGCACGTCTCCGGTGAGATCGGTATCGGCGCCGGCATCATCCTGAACGGCCGGATCTTCCGAGGCTTCCACGGGTTCGCCGGCGAGCTGGGCCACATCCAGGTCGATCCGGACGGGCCGCAGTGCGCCTGTGGTGCGCGTGGGTGCCTGGAACTCGTCGCCGGCCGGGAGGCGATGCTCCGCGCGGTGGGGCTCGAGCCGTTGACCGCCTGGTCCGGCCTGGACGAACAGATCTCCGCCCTCATCGAACTACTCGAGGCGGGCGACCGCGGTGCCATGGAGGTGGTGCGGCGGGCCGGTGACGCTCTCGGACGCGCGCTGACCTGCATCGTCAAGGGACTGGACCCGGGCGCGATCGTGCTGGGCGGCACCTTCTCCCGGCTCGCCGCATGGATACTGCAGCCGACCGAGGCGGCACTGCGGGCCGGGGCGCTGTACGAGCAGACGCCCACCGTCGTCATCTCGCCCCTGGGTGGGGACGCGGTGATGCTCGGCGCGGCCGGGCAGGTCATCGAGGACATCTACGCCGATCCGGCAGTCCTGCTCCGCTGACGCCCGTCACCCAATCGGCACCATTGTGGATTAACGTGCGTCCATGCCTCGCATCGCAGTCCTCGGCGCCGGTCCGGTAGGTGTGGGTGTGGTGGAACGGCTGCTGGCCAACGCCGGTCTCCTGACGCCGGACCGGGCCATCGAGATCGTCCTGGTCGACCCGCACCCGGCCGGTCCCGGACGGATCTGGCGGGACGGGCAGTCGCCGCTGATGCGGATGAACTCGCTCGCCAAGGACGTCACCCTCTTCCCCGGCGAATCCGTACGCTGCGCCGGCCCGGCGCGTCCGGGACCGTCGCTGGCCGAATGGGCGGCGGCCACGGCCGCCGGGACTCTTCCGCCCGTCGATCCCCGGCTGGCCGATGATGTACGCGAGACCGGCCCGGCCTCGTTCGCGACCCGGCGGCTGCAAGGCGCCTACCTGTCCTGGTTCCTCGGCGAGGTGATCCGACAGGCGCCGCCCGGCACCCGGGTGACCGTGCATGAGGGCCGCGCCGTGGCACTCACCAGGGCGCCGGACGGCACCGAGCGGGTGCACCTGGCGGACGGTTCCCGGATCGACGCCCACGCGGTGGTCCTCGCACTCGGCCACCTCGACGCCCGGCCGCAGGGTGAGCAGGCGGAGGCGGCCGGGTTCGCGGAGCGGCACGGACTCGTGTACCTGCCGCCCGGCTTTGTCGCAGACGCCGATCTGTCGGTGCTGCCGGCCGGCGCCGACGTCCTGGTCCGGGGCATGGGACTGGCCTTCTTCGACCTGATGGCCCTGGTCACCGAGGGACGCGGCGGCCGGTACGTCCGCGAGGTCGGCGGCGAGCTTCGCTATGTGCGTTCCGGACGCGAGCCACGGCTGCTGGTTGGTTCCCGCCGGGGCATGCCGTACCGGTGCAAGCCGAGCCACCGGCTGGTCCATGGGCCGGTGCGGGACCTGCGCTATTTTCCCCAAGCTCTCGGGCAGTCGCTCGCCGGAGACGCGATGCTCGACTTCCATCGCGACATCTGGCCGCTCATCCTGAAGGACCTGAGCTACGCGTACTACCGCGAGTTGTTCGCCGCCGCTCCGCAGCACACCGCCATGCCGTGGCAGGACTTCGAACGCCTGCATGCTGCCGCCGCCGTGGACGAACTCGACGCGCTCGCCGAGAAGGCGGTTCCCCAACCGGCCCATCGGTGGAACGTGGACGATCTCCGTGCGCCGCTGCGGCACACCGAGCCGCACACCGTCGACGACTTTCGCGTACGGTTCGTCACGCTGTTGCAGCAGGAACTGCAGCGCAGCGCCGATCCGGCCCGGTCCGCCGATTCCGCCGTCTACGGCGCCCAGCTGCTGTTCTTCGAGCACCTTCCGCGCCTGCGGCCCCGCCTGGCCCCCCGGGCCCAGGTCGAGGAGCTGGACGGGGCCTGGTTCGCCCTGTTCAACCTGGTGGCGAGCGGTCCGCCCGCCTTCCGGATGGAGGAGCTGCTGGCGCTGTGCCGTGCGGGCGTGGTCCAGCCGCTCGGCTCGGGGATGCGGGTGCGACTCGACGAATCGACCGGCCGCTACTGGGCCGGCGGCGCCAACATCTGCGAGGAACGCCCGGCCGCCGTGCTGATCGACGCCCGGCTGCCCGAGCCGACGGTCGCCGGCACAGTCGACGAGCTGCTGGGAGCGCTGCACTCCTCCGGAGCCGCTTCGGAGGAGTGCCTGACCGATCCGGCGACCGGCTACCGCAGGCCGACCGGACGGATCGCCGTCGACGAACGGGGCCGCCTGGTGGCTGCCGACGGCACCGTGCATCTGGCACGTTATGCGCTGGGCTGGAACACCTCGCTGCGCGGGGCGCGGGCGTTCGCCATACCCGGCACCGATGCGGTCACGTTCCGGCACGGGGACCAGGTCGCGCGGGCCGTGCTGACCGGGCTGCCACCCGTGGCGTGAAAGGACGGCATGGCATCGACGTTGACAACTCTGATGATGCATGCTCCCATTAGTCCATCATTTGGACTTAATGACGGGGGCACGCTGTGGGCGACAGCGGGAAAGATCCAGGGGAGATCGTGCTCAGCGTGGTCATCCCCAGTTACTACAATGTGCAGTGCCTCGAACTCGTGCTTCAGTCGCTGGCCGTTCAGACGATGCCGGCGGAAAAATTCGAGGTCATCGTGGTCTACAACGGCTGCGAGCCGCCGGCCCGGCTCGCCGAGCTGCGCGCGAACACGCCTTATCTGCTGCGGGAGCTGACCTCGCCGAAGGGCTGGTCCGCGGCGCGCAACGCCGGCATCCTGGCCGCCAACTGTGAGCGGCTGCTGCTGCTCGACAACGACTCGCTCTGCCCGCCCGACCTCCTCGAACGTCACTGGAACCTGGCGGAGAAGGATCCGTCCAGCGTCGTGATGGGCGGTCGCGGCGAGCTGGGCGTCCAGGGCTGGGCCGCGCTGCACACCGTGATGACCGGCAAGGGCGTCGTCGACACCATCCCCGTGGAACACGATGTGCGGGCCCGGTCCGCACCCTCCGAGCCGTGGATGTACGGCTTCACCAACAACTTCGGCCTGAGTCGGGCGGACGCCCTGGCGGTGGGCATGTTCGATGTGGACTTCGACGCCCGATGGGGCGGCGAGGACCTGGACATCGCGTACCGGCTGTACCGCCACTTCGACCGTGATCGCTCGCGGTTTCACTACGAGCCCACACTGCGTGTCTGGCACGTGCCGCACTATCGCAACCTGCGGAAGGCCTTCGGCGACCATTTCGCGAGCCTGGCGTTGCTGCGGGACAAGCACCGGCACTACGAGGTCGAGCTGATCGCCGGACTGCCCGAGGTCCTGGCCGGCTCGCTCGCCGACATCGCGGAACGGGTCACCGAGTACCGCAGGGTCATGGCGGTGTGCGCCGACGCGGGCCTGTGCTCGATCAAACCCTGGCGAGCCGCCGTCGATCCGCTGCGTGAGCAGGATCCGCAACGCCCCGACCTGGTCATCGCCTACGACACCGAGCAGCTCGGCACGCAGCGCCTGGTCACCTTCGACTACGGACGCGGCACGGACGCGACCAACCTGCATCTGCTCGGGGCCGATGTGCCGTTCTCCGAGGGCACCTTCCGGGCCGCGTTCTCCGTCGACTTCTGGCGTCTGCTGCGGATGCCGGATCTCCTCGCCTTCGTCACCACAGCACTGATCGTCGCCGACGAGTTGTTCCTGGCCGCCTCCGAGGACCTGATTGCCCGCGGGCCTGCGCTGGGCCTGGACCCGCTGGTGGACCTCCGGTACTTCGCCGAGCTGGTCGAGCCGGTCTACCACGTCACGAGCCAGCAGGTCGCCGGCGTTGGGACCCTGCTGCGCGTCGTACCCGCCACCTGATCCGCGTCCTGGTCCTGGCCCGGGCCGGCGTCACGCGCCGCCCTCCTCAGTCTTTCATCCGCTGGACACCTTGAGGTGACTCGCATATGCATGACCTGGAACTCGAACGGCTGCTGAGCCGCGAGAACCGGCACTATCTGGACAGCATCGACCTGATCGCCGCTTCGAACGCACCGATCGCCGCGGTCCGTGACAACCACGCGTGGGGCGTGGCCCAGTTCCGCTCCGCCGAGGGGCGCCTGGGGAACAAGCCCTACGCCGGCACCTCGATCTTCGACGAGGTGGAGCGACTGGCGGTGGAGCGGGCCCGCGCGGTGTTCGGCGGCGAGCACGCCAACGTGCAGCCCGTCTCCGGCTCCCTGGCGAACCTGGCCGCCTACCGGGCGCTGATGAAGCCCGGCGACACCATGATGGCCATGGCGGTGACCTCCGGCGGGCACCTCTCGCACGGCCATCCCAAACACATCGTCTCCGAGCTGTACCGGGTCGTGCCGTACACCGTCGATCCCGGAACCGGCCTGCTGCCGTACGACGACATCCGGCGGATCGCGGAACGGGAACGCCCGCGCGTCATCGTCGCCGGGTATTCCGCGTATCCCCGGGCGGTCGACTTCGCCCAGCTCAGCGAGATCGCGCAGGGGGTGGGTGCGACCCTGATCGCCGACATCTCGCACATCGCCGGCCTGGTGGCGGCCGGACTGCACGACAACCCGAGCGCGTACCCGGACACCGTCGTGACCACCTCGGTGGAGAAGACGTTGCGCGGTACCCGCGGCGGGATCGTCCTGTGCCCCGCGTCGCTGCAGGCGCGGATCGACTCGGCGGTCTTCCCCGGCCTGCAGTCCTCGGTGGGGATGGCCGGGCTGGTCTCCCTCGCGGCCACCCTGCACGATGCGGCCGGCCCCGCCTTCCAGGCATATCAGGAGCGGGTGGTGAGCAACGCGCGGCGGATGGCCGGGCTGCTGCTCGACGGCGGGCTTGACCTGCTGACCGGTGGCACCGACACCCACCTGCTGGTCATCGACCTCACCCGCACCGCGCTGACCGGGCGGGACGCCGAAGGCCGGCTGCAGGAACTGGGAATCCTGTCGAACCGGAACATGCTGCCCGGCGACCCGAGGCCGCCATTCGTCGCCAGCGGGCTGCGACTCGGCACGCCGACGATCACCTCGCGCGGCTACGACGACGAGGACGTCGCCGAACTCGCCGACATCGTGCTGGCGGCGCTGCGCGCGCAGGACTGGGACACGTCGAAGGCCACCCTGCTGCGCAAGCGCGCGGACGTGCTGCGCGCCCGGGTGCGCCCGAACGACGCACTGAGCGACCTGGCTGCGTCGGCCGCCGGCGATGAGCTCTGAGGCCAAGCCCGGACCGGCGAGCGGCGGTACGCTCCGACGACACGGGCCGGTCGCGGGCTTCCACACCTTCCGCAGCTACGCGGGCCATCCGGGCAAGGACGGCGCGAACTTCGCCTACACCGAGGTCGCCCGGCTGCTGGGTGACAGCGTCGAGGTCCGGCCCAAACCGCACGACGTGGTGGACCTGTTCCGCAGCGACGAGGCGGCGCGGGCGGCTCTGTCCGGCTGCGACGTCGTGGTGGCGACGGTGGGCCCGCACGCCTACCTGTACTTCCACCTGCGGGAACGGCTCGGGCTCAACTTTCGGATCATCCGTGACGCACGTACCGCGCTGTGGAACGGCTATCTGCAGCAGGAGGTGCTCTCGGCTCCCTACCTGCGCCCCGACGACGTGCTCTACCACTCGTCGCGGTACTCGCTCGTGCTCTACAGCATGCTGTTCCCCGGCCTCGCGCACTCCCGGCAGGCCGTCTGTTATCCGCTGCTGCGCTGGTTTCCCGCGCAGCTGGCCGGATCGTGGACCGGCTCGGGAGGCGGCAGCACGCGCATCGGTTTCGTCGGCCGGCTCACCGATGACAAGAACCACTCGCAGGCGGTCGACCTGCAGCGGGAGCTGAACCGGCGCGCTCCCGGCGCCTTCCGGACGGTGGCGATCGGCGAGGGCGGGCAGGGCACGGCGGCCGGCGCACCAGCGGTCCCGGGCTACACGTGCCGGCCACCGGTGGATCGGGCCCGCCTGTGGCAGGACTACCGGGAGATGGACGTGTTGTTCTTCCCCAGCACGTCGTCGCTGGAGACCTTCGGGCGCGTGCTGGTCGAGGCGTCCTTCATCGGGACACCGGTGCTGGCCTCCACGCACGCGGCCGCCTCCGAGTTGCTGCCGAGTGAGTCGTTGTTGCCCACCACCCTGCGCGAGGACATCGATTTCACTACCCACCTGGCCGCACGACTGGGCGATGTCGACATCGCGCACGCGGCCGACCTGCTTGTCGCCGGCGCGATCCCACCCGCCGGACGGGGACACACCCATTACGCCGAGCACGACCGGCTCCTGCTCGACATGATCCGCGGGGACGCCCCGGACCGGTCCGGGGCCCAACCGACTCCGACCGCGGTCCAGCAGGCGTTCCTCGACCGGCTCCGGATGCGCGGGCTGGACCTGCCGCCGGATCCCGCGGCGGCGGACCGGATGATCAGTAAGCTGCGCCGGTCGTTCACCGCGCTGCACCGCACTGGCACTCCGCGGCACCTGGGCACGCTCGCCATGCTGCTGGCGCGCTCCGGCTACCGCCGCAAGACCGCGTCCTTCGTCCGCAAGAGCCTGTTCCACGGCGAGGACTTCACCAACATCGGTGGCATCGATCTTCAGCTGAGTCACCTCATCGGCTTCGAGCCGCGCTTCACGATCACCTCCCACCGCGACGAAAGCGGAAGCCCGTGCTGAACAAACTGATCGTTCCGTACGACAAGCAGCGGTTCGACTTCGCCGCCGTGATGAGCGCGGCGACCGGTGTGCCGGACCTCGCTCAGTGGCATCACCACCACGCACCCGCCGAGGCGGAGGAGCCGCCGGGCTTCGGCGATCAGGCCTCCGCGATGCATCAGAAGCTCTACGACATCGAGGAGATCTCCTCGCTGTACCGGGAGTTCGTTCTGACGGTGATCACCGAACTGGTCGGCGAGGACGTCCGCTACCAGCATGTGCCGAACTGGCGTATCCAACTGCCGGGACGCCACGGCGTCGGCAGCTATCACCGCGATCGCAGCGGCGGTCACAACCCCTGCGAGATCACGTTCTGGGTACCGCTCACCGACGTGACCTCGGAGAACTGTCTGTGGGTCGAATCGAGCGAGGGCGCTGAGGACTTCCGGCCGCATCCCATGCGCTATGGGCAGATGCTCGCGTTCGACAGCGCGAACCTCATGCACGGCAACGTCCGCAACGCCTCCGACCGGACCCGGGTCAGCTTCGACTTCCGGGTGATCCCCGCATCCGTCTTCCACGACGGACTCGTCACGCCGCACCACACCGGTGTCGACGGCCCCATCCAATGGCACGCGTCGCGCCCCGCGCAGCGCACCGGAGGAGCGAGGACGTGACCGAGGTCGGTGCCGAAACCGGTCCGGTGTACGACGCGATCGTCGTCGGTTCCGGGTTCGCCGGCTCCTGGGCCGCCAAGGAGTTGGCGGAAGCCGGATTCCGCACCCTGGTCCTCGAGGCCGGGCCGGTGCGCCGCGCCGCAGAGATCCCGGACCGCGCCGCCTCGTATGCCGCCGCCGGCCATCACGACGATCGCACCTGGGCGCGGCAGCCGGTGCAACGCAGCCACTTCAACTTCGCTCTGCGCGGGCCCCACCTGTTCGTCGACGACCTGGAGCACGCCTACGAGACGCCACCCGGGAAGCCGTATACCTGGATCCGCGGTATGCAGGTCGGCGGGCGGTCGTTGCTCTGGGGCGGGTCGGCGCTGCGCCTGTCCCCGTTCGAGATGACGGTCGGCGAGGTCGACGGCTGCTCGCTGAGCTGGCCGATCGGGTACGACGACCTGGCCGCTGCCTACGACGTCGTGGAGGAACTGGTCGACCTGCGGGGCACCGCCGAGGATCTCGCGCAGCTCCCCGATGGGCGCTTCCGAGGCAAGCCGCCGGCGCTCACCCCCGCCGAGGTGCATTTCCAGCACATCTACCGTCGGCGGAACACTCGCCCGATCCCGGTGCGCTTCGTCGCGGCCGATCAGGGCGAGGACCGCTGGCCAGGGTTCACCATGCAGGCCACCGCCCTCGCCAGGGCCGAACGGACCGGCCGGGTGACGCTGCGATCGGACGCCCGTGTCACCTCGGTGACCGTCGATCCGGACAACGGCCGGGCGACCGGCGTCAGCTACGTGGACGTCATCTCGGGCTCCCGCCACCACGCCCGCGCCCGGGTCGTGTTCCTCTGCGGTGGCACCATCGAGACCGCCCGGCTCATGCTGAACTCGCACAGCCCTCGTCATCCCGACGGGCTCGGCAACAGCAGCGGCTGGCTCGGCCGCGGGCTGATGGACCACCCGCTGGTCACCTCATCCGGGGTCCTCGACGGTCACCCGCCGATGCCCACCCACCCGCCGGCCGGCCGCCAGAGCGGCCTGCTCGTCCCGCCGCCGCAGCCGGAGACTGGCGACGTCCGCCCGTTCGCCCTCTGGGTGACGCTGCAGCGTGGCGACTCCGGTCCGGCGCCGGGCGGGATCGACGCGCAGGGGGAGATGCTGCCGTACTGGCACAACCGGGTGCGGCTCAGCGACACCCGAGACCGGTGGGGTGTCCCCGTGCCGATCATCGAATGTGGATACGGGCCGCACGAGGATCGGCTCTACCACGCCATGCGGAGCGAGGTCGAGCGGGCCGCGTGGGTCGCCGGCCTGAGGCTCACCGCGGTCGCGGACACGCTGACGGCGCCCGGCCGCAACGTCCATGACCTGGGTACCGCCCGGATGGGCCGGTCACCGGCCGACTCCGTCGTGGACCGGAACAATCGCTGCTGGGACGCACCGAACGTCTTCGTCGCCGACGGCGCCTGCTTCCCCTCCGGTGGCTGGCAGAATCCGACCCTCACGATCATGGCGATCGCGGTGAGAGCGGGGCGGTTCGCGGCGGGGTTGCTGCGCGACAAGGCGTACTGACCGGGAACAAGACATCGCCGGACGCGGGCCCTGCTCCGTGGTTCCGCTTGGGAGGAAACAATGAACTCACAGCCACACCCGCTGTCACATGCCGAGTACACGAAGAGCGTGGATGAGGAACGTTACCCCGACGACCCGCACGTTCCACTGGATGAACCCTTCGTCAACGCGGCGGGCAGTATTCTCAACGTGCTTCTCGAGAGGTTCACCTCGGTAGCGCTCATCGAGAGTCACCCTGGCGCTGTTCGCGCCAACCACTATCACAAGACCGACTGGCACTACGCGTACGTCTTGTCCGGCAGCATCGTTTACGGGTGGAGACCTGTGGACGGCGCAGAAAGCGTTCAGGTAAGAACCTTCAAGACGGGCCAGCTCTTCTTCACGCCACCCCGCGTTGCGCACGTGATGTACTTCCCTGAGCGGACCACGTTCATGACGTTCGCACGGAACAAGCGCGACCACGAGTCCCACGAGAGTGACGTGGTGCGCGTACCGTCGATGTTCGATGTCAACTGGTCTCCGTTCACCGGGCAGTACCAGTACACCGTCGGCTCGAACGGTTCCGAGGTCGACACCGGAACGCCGTCGTGAACTCGATGCATGAACGCCGCACGTGTGCGCTGTGCGGGACGGAAACGGTCGATCATGTGGTCCTGTCGCTCCCGCCCACACCTTGCGCGAACGAGTTCGTGGACAAGCCGAAGGACCAAGCGCGATATCCCCTGGATCTCCAGCTCTGTCCGTCGCCGAGTTGTGGACACCTCCAGCTGGCCGCGGTGGTCAGCCCGTCGACCCTGTTCGACAACTATGTCTACGCATCGGGGACGTCTCCGTCATTCGTCCAGCACTTCTCGAATTATGCCAGGCGGGCGATCGCCCTGCTCGGCCTCGACGATAAATCGTTCGTCATCGACATCGGATCGAACGACGGAACACTGTTGCGGCAGTTCATCGATCACGGAGTGACCCGTGTGCACGGCATCGAGCCCGCGCGTGGGATCGCCGAGATCGCCGAATCCCGGGGAATCCCCACGACGGTGGCCTTCCTGGACCCCGCCGTCGCGCTCGGCCTGCGACACAGATTCGGACCCGCGGACCTGGTCACGGCGAACAACGTCTTCGCTCACATCGGTGACCTGGAGCAGGCCACTTCTGCCGTCCGCACCCTGCTCGGCTCTCGCGGAGTGTTCATCTTCGAGGTCTCCTACCTCGCTGATGTCGTCGAGGACCTGCTATTCGACACGATCTACCATGAGCATGTCGCATACCACACCGTCCGCCCGCTGGTCCGTTTCTTCGACCGTATGGGAATGACATTGTTCGACGTGGAGCGGGTTCCTACCCATGGGGGCTCGATCCGTGTCTACGTAGCAAGCGACAATCGTGGCGTGAGCCCACGAGTGGCGGAACTCGTGAAATTCGAGGAAGCGGCGGCGCTCTTCTCCGCCCGGACGTACGAGAGCTTCGGGGAGCGTATCCGGACGCAGGGGCAGAGATTGCGTGAGCACGTCGCGTCCCTGAAGGACGACGGATGGCGCCTATGTGGTTACGGGGCGCCGGCGAAACTGACGACCCTCATGTACTCCTTCGCACTCGATGCGAACGATTTCGAGTTCATAGTGGAAGACAGCCCCCTCAAGCGGGGACTCTTCACGCCCGGCACGCACATACCCGTGGTCGGCCCCGAGAAGCTCGCGGAGGTGTCCGCTCAGCGATACTGCGCACTTGTCTTCGCATGGAACTACTACGACAACATCGTCGCCGGCCACGCGGACTGGTCTGGTCTCTGGTTGAATCCTCTGACATTGGAACGGCTGGACGGGGAGGGCAGTTGATTGAGTTCACTCATCGATTCGGATATTGACGACATCTGCGTCGGCCTGGGGGCGTACGCACAGCGGTTCGACGGCAAGAGTGTCCTGATAACAGGCGCTCGCGGCTTCGTGGGCCAGTACTTGACGGCCGTCTTCCGGAGGCTCAATTCCGCGTATCTGCGCGAGCCCTGCCACGTGTTGGCGATGGACAACCTGAGGACGCCCGCCGACGCCGGCACCGCACCGCCGGAGGGCCCGCACATCACATACATCGAACACGACGTGATTCGGCCCTTCCGCCCGGACTCGAAAGTCGACTTCGTCGTTCATGCGGCCGGCATCGCCAGCCCGTATTACTACCGTAAGTTCCCGTTGGAAACCATGGACGTCGCCACCCAGGGCCTGCGGAACATGCTCGACGTCGCCCGTACCGATGAGGCAAGGCTCGTGTTCCTGTCGTCATCGGAGATCTACGGGAATCCCGACGCCGCCCATGTGCCGACGCCCGAGGACTACAACGGGAACGTCTCGTGCCTCGGTCCGCGAAGCTGCTATGACGAGTCGAAGCGATTCGGCGAGAGTCTGTTGCGGGTCTACGTACAACAATTCGGCGTGGAGGCGGTGATCGTACGGCCGTTCAACGTCTATGGGCCCGGCCTGAGTCGCGAAGACTATCGCATCATGCCGAACATCGCGGTTCGCCTCTCGAATGGACAGGCGATCGACGTCTACGGCGACGGGAGTCAGACCCGTACCTTCTGTTACGCCACGGACGCGATCACCGGGTTCCTGCTGGCGCTGTTGCGTGGGCGTCCGGGCGAGGCGTACAACGTCGGTGCATCAGAACCGGAAATCTCCATCATTGACCTGTTGAACCTGATTCGCGATGATGTGCCGGCACCCGACCTCACGTACACGGTGCGGGATTATCCGGACAGTTACCCCAGTGACGAGCCGATGCGGCGATGCCCGGACCTGACCAAGGCGTTCGACCATCTGGGCTATCAGCCCTCCGTTCCCTTCACCGATGGCCTGCGGAAATTCATCAAGTGGTCTCAGGAGTACTACAGGTGATCTCGTGCAGCGAATAAGGCTGGGGATCATCGGCACAGGGCGGTGGGGTTCGAGATACGTCGAAACCGTCGGCCGCATCTGGTCGACCGGTGAGGTGCTGATCTCCGACACGGCCGGGGGCAGAGGAGCCGGGCGCGCTGACGCGGTGCGCTGGGACTCGCCTGCCGCGCTCATCCGAAACGCCGCGGTAGACGGTGTCATCATCGCCTCACCAGCGACAACTCACTACGCGATCACGACTCTGGCGCTCGACGCCGCTCTCCCCGTGCTGGTCGAAAAGCCACTGGCGCTCAGCCTGGGCGAGACCCGATCCATCCGGGATCTTGCCGAAGCCCGGGGAAGTACGGTCATGGTCGGCCACCAGCATCTTTACGCACCAGCATTCCGCGAGATGCGCGAGCGTATAGCGGGACGCGCAGTGAGCACGATATCCAGTACCGCCGGCGGTGACGGGCCGGTGCGCGCGGACTGCGACGTCCTCTGGGACTACGGCCCACACGACATCGCCATGGCGCTCGACCTCCTCGGCGACAAGGATCCGGTGACGGAAGCGTTCGCACGGTGCGAGGTCTCGGGGCCGGGGCGACAAACCTGGCACGTGGGCATCAGTGTCGGCGAAACGCTGGTCACGTCTCGCTTCACCAACTCCGCGACGGTCAAGCATCACCGGTTCTGGGTGCGGCTGGTCGACGGCGACGAGTTCTGGTACGACAACTTTGCCGCACACCTGCTGACCGTCAACGGCGTCCCGATCGGCATCGCGGAGACATTGCCGCTGGACAAGCAGATACAGACCTTCGTCGCGGCTATACGTGGTGACGACGTCCATTCCAGTGGCGCCGATCTAGCGCTCGCGGTGAGAGTGGCCGAGGTGCTCGCCGGCGCCAGCGCGACACCTACAATCACCTACGTTTGATATGTGAGGTGTCATCGGTGTCTCGCGGGTTGTTCGATATGGTCCGCTCGACTACTCAGCGTTGCCGATGTGGACCGGGGCGGGCACGCCTCTTGCGGGCGATCTCGGCGTCGAAGCCGATCTCTTCGAGCAGGTCACGGGTCCGGTTGCTGTCGTAGCCACGGTCGAGGTGCGCGGTGACCTGTTCGGGCCACTGATCCCGCACCTGGGCGTTGCAGGCGGCGACAGCGTCGCGCAGCAGTGGGAATCCTGCGGTTGGCTGGGGCGCGGCCGTCACCTCTGCGTCCGTAGCCGCCGGACCTCCGCCAGCGCGCTGGACTCAGACAACCGGACAAACCGCAGCAGGGTTCGAAGTTGGTCCTCGTCCAGGGTTGCGAGGTCCTCGCGGGTGCGCGCGGTCAGCCCGGCGTAGTGGGCGTTGGCCCGGTCGAGCCCTTCGTCAGTCGCCTCCACCAGAACCCGCCGCCGGTCCGAGGCGTCCGGAGTTCGCTTCACGCAACCGGCGGCGACCAGCCTGTCCACCATCCGGGAGGTGGCCCCAGGGGTCAGGCCCCCGCCGGTCACCAACGAGGCCCCGGGCATCCACGGCGGCCTCGTCCAACAGCTCACCGCCGGTGGACTTGATGGGGTACCGCCAGCAACCTGCGTGTGTCCCGGCTTGGCTGGCCGCGGTCCGCGTTCCGCATGTGGTCCACCAGTTCCCGTCACGAAGTGGTCTGCCACGACCACCCTCCGCCGCCGATTCTGATGGCACGAACCGGACGAGGGTGCGACAGGAGAAGCAGGCGTTTCTGCGACTGCCAGCCTCCGCCACAGAGCCGCCAGAACGGCGGTCGGATCTAGCCAGTCGGTCGGTGGAGACAGGAATTGCGATCGCCCGTGCGCGGGTCCGAGCGCGAGCAGTTGGGGCACCTCATGAAAGACGCAGAAATGATGACTACGGCAGCGGCGCGGACAGCGGCCGCCCCGCCCAGCCGCCTGGACCCGATGATCGACCCGGCCGACGTGCGGCGGGCCTTCGCGGCGGCCCACGATGCGGCGCGCCGGCACGGCCGTCCGGTGCTGGTTGCCTGGGCACGGCCGCTGCCCAGGGTCGAGCCTCGGGCCCTGCTACGGCGCGCTGATCGCCTCAGTGCGCGCGTCTTCTACTGGACGTCACGCTGGACCGGCGTCGAGTCGCTGGGCGTCGGCAGCTCGCTCGACCTGTCCGCCGAGGGTGCCGACCGGTTCGCGGTGGTACGCCGCGCGTGGCGCAGGTACGCCCGCGGCCTCGTCGCCGGCGGCTCGGGGATTGCCGGTCGGGCCGGCTTCCCGCTCCTGGTCGGCGGCTTCGCGTTCCAGCCCGGGCGCTGGCATCCGACCGGTGGGGTGCCCGACTCGCTGACCTGGTGCCCGGCCGCACAGGTGGTCCGGCTCGGCGACGGCTCAACCCACCTGGCGCTCACCGCCCGGCTGGCTGCCGACGCCGACCCGATCGCGCTGGCCGACGCGCGCCTGGAGTTGGCCGCACAGCTGCTGGCCGAGACCGATGAGCAGCCGCTGCCGGACCCGGCGGTCGACAGCCCGCCGAGGCTCGTTGTCCGCTTCGACGTACCCGACGCCGAGCAGTGGCGGCGCGCGGTCGGTGCGGCCGTCGAGGAGATCCACCGCGGCGACCTGACCAAGGTGGTACTGGCGCGGCAGGTTGTCCTGCACGCCGACCAGCCGTTCGCCGTACCGGCCGCCGTGGACCGCCTCGCCGAGGGCTTCTCCGAGGGCGCCGTCTTCGCGGCCAGGTTCGCCGGTTACTGGTTCCTCGGCGGCACGCCCGAGTGTCTGGTACGGGTCGCGCACGGCGAGGTGACGGCGCACAGCCTCGCCGGCTCGGCGGCCCGGGGCACGACCGCGGCCGCGGACGCGGCCGGTGCGCAGTCGCTGCTGGACAACGTCAAGACCCGGCACGAGCAGTCCGTCGTGACGGATTTCGTGGCCCGCGTGCTCAGCGACGTCTGCGTCGACGTCCGCGCCTCGGCGCGGCCCGGGATCCTGCGGCTGGGAAACGTGCAGCATCTGGTCGGTACGGTCACCGCGGCCGTACCGGCGCATCGGGGAGTGGGCCTGCTCGACCTGGTCGAGCGCCTGCACCCGACGCCCGCGGTGGGTGGCTACCCGCGCCGGGCGGCGCTGCGCTGGATCGCCCGGTCCGAGCCGTTCGATCGGGGCTGGTACGCCGCGCCGGTCGGCTGGTTGGACGCCGCGCAGGACGGCGAGATGGCGGTGGCGATCCGCTCCGCGCTGGTGTCGGGTGATCGAGCGGCACTGTTCGCCGGCTGCGGCATCGTGGCCGGTTCCAGGCCGGACGACGAGTACGCCGAGACCGACCTGAAACTCCGGCCGATGCTCACCGCGCTCGACGCGGTCCTCGACGGCTCTGCGGCGTCCGGCCCGGTGCGCAGCCCTGACGCCGTCCAGGACGCTGCGGCCCCGGCGCGATGGGACGCTGCCTGATGGGCCGGCCGCTGCACGCGCACCTGGCACCGGGCGGGAGCCGGTTCGTCGACGCGGTCGCGGCCGCGCTCGACGGGGGCCCGGCGGTGCTGCCGGTGCCCCCGGGGCCGCCGGCGAGCGTCGCCGCCCTTCTCGACGAGCTGCGCCCGCACGTGGTCGTGACGGCCGACGGCCGGACCGAGCGGCTGACCGACCCGGCCGACTGTCCGGACGAGGTCGCGGCGGTGGTCGTGACGTCCGGCTCGACCGGTACGCCGAAGGGCGTCGAGCTGCCGGCCGAGGCGCTGCGCCGATCGGCGGCGGCGTCGCTGGACGCGCTCGGCGCCCGGCCGGGCGGGCGCTGGTTGGCCTGCCTGCCGCCGTACCACATAGCCGGGTTGCAGGTGCTCGTCCGGGCGCTGGTCGCCGGAACGACACCCGTGTTCGGCGAGCACTTCGAGCCGACGGCACTGGCCGGTGCTGACGCCGCATACGTGGCGCTGGTACCCACCATGCTCTATCGGGCCCTGCGGGCCGGTGCCGACCTGCGACACTTCGGCGCTGTACTGGTCGGTGGGGCGGCCACGGCACCGGCGCTCCTGGCCGAGGCGCGGGCGGCGGGCGTACGGGTGACGGCCACCTACGGCATGACCGAGACCTGCGGCGGCTGCGTGTACGACGGCCGTCCGCTGCCGGGGGTGCAGGTCGACATCGACGCCGACGGGCGGGTACGCGTCGCCGGTCCGGTCCTGGCGCGGGGGTACCGGCTGCGCCCGTCGCTGACCGCGGCGGCCTTCGACGGCACCGGGTTCCGTACCGACGATCTGGGCCGGTTGACCGCCTCCGGGCGGCTGGAGGTGCTCGGGCGGGCCGACGAGGTGATCGTCACGGGCGGTCGGAAGGTACATCCGCAGCAGGTGGAGGCGCTGCTGGGCGCCCACCGGGCGGTGGCGGCCGTGGTGGTGGGCGGCGTCGCCGACGAGGAGTGGGGCCAGCGGGTCGTCGCCGCGGTCGTACCCAGTGACCCGCGCCGGCCTCCCGCACTGGCCGCACTGCGGCGCCATGTCGCCACGTACGCGCCCGGCTGGACCGCCCCGCGCGGCCTGCTGGTCGTGCCGGATCTGCCGAGACTCGCCTCGGGCAAGGTCGACCGCGGCGCGGCGATCGCCATTCTGACGAGAGAAGAGGAGCACCAGACGTGACCATCTGGAACGCCAAGGGCGACTATGAGGACATCCGCTACGAGCTGGCGGACGGCATCGCGAAGATCACCATCAACCGTCCTGAGGTACGCAACGCCTTCCGCCCGACCACCGTCAGCGAGCTGTGCCGCGCCTTCGACGAGGCGCGCGACGACCCGTCGGTCGGCGTGATCATTCTGACCGGCGCCGGCGACCAGGCGTTCTGCTCGGGCGGCGACCAGCGCGTCCGCGGCGACGGCGGGTACCGCGACGTGCACGGCACCGAGCGGCTGAACGTGCTGGACCTGCAGGTGCAGATCCGGCGTACGCCCAAGCCGGTGGTCGCCATGGTGGCCGGGTACGCGATCGGTGGCGGGCACGTGCTGCACCTGGTCTGCGATCTGACCATCGCGGCGGACAACGCCCGCTTCGGCCAGACCGGCCCGCGCGTGGGCTCGTTCGACGGCGGGTACGGCAGCGGCCTGCTCGCCCGTACGGTCGGGCAGAAGCGGGCCCGGGAGATCTGGTTCATGTGCCGGCAGTACGACGCCCAGCAGGCCCTGGACTGGGGCCTGGTCAACGCCGTCGTTCCGGTGGAGCGGCTCGAGGACGAGACGGTCACCTGGTGCCGGCAGATGCTGCGGCACTCGCCGCTGTCGCTGCGTCTGCTGAAGGCGTCACTCAACGCCGCCGACGACGGGCTGGCCGGGGTGCAGCAGCTCGCCGGTGACGCCACGCTGCTGTACTACCTCAGCGAGGAGGCTCAGGAGGGTCGCGACGCGTACGTGTCCCGGCGTGAGCCGGACTTTGCCCGCTTCCCGCGACGGCCGTGATGGCCGCCTACGCGTATGCGATCCCGCTGCGTACCCGGTTCCGCGGCATCACCGTACGGGAGGGCGTGCTGATGCACGGCCCGCACGGGTGGGGCGAGTTCTCCCCGTTCCTCGACTACGGCAGCGAGGCCTCGGCGCGCTGGCTGGCCGCCTGCCGGGAGGCGACGGATGAGGGCTGGCCGGCGCCGGTGCGCACCTCGGTGTCGGTGAACGTGACCGTACCCGCGGTGGGGCCGGAGCGGGCGCAGGCGATCGTGCGGGCGTCGGGCGGCTGCCGTACCGCCAAGGTGAAGGTCGGGGAGCCGGGCCAGAGTTCCGGCGACGACCTCGATCGCGTGCAGGCGGTCCGGGACGCGCTCGGGCCGGGGGGCGCGGTCCGGGTCGACGCCAACGGCGCATGGGACGTGGAGCGGGCGGTACGCATGATCCGTCTGCTGGACCGGGCCGGTCTGCAGTACGTCGAGCAACCGTGCCGGAGCCTGGCCGAGCTGGCGGCGGTACGCCGGCGCGTGGACGTGCCGGTCGCCGCGGACGAGGCGGTCCGGCTCGCCGCCGACCCGACCCGGATCGTCGGCCTGCGCGCCGCGGCCGACATCGTCGTCCTCAAGGTGCAGCCGCTGGGCGGGGTCCGCCGAGCTCTGCGGGTCGCCGAGGCGGCCGGCCTGCCCGCGGTGGTGTCATCGGCGCTGGAGACCTCGGTCGGCCTCGCGGCCGGGGTGGCGCTCGCGGCGGCGCTGCCGGAGCTGCCGTACGCCTGCGGTCTGGGCACCGCGCGGCTGCTCGCGGACGACCCGGTCGTCGATCCGCTGGTTCCCGTCAACGGGGAGATTCCGGTACGTAGGCCCGCCATCGACGCCGTGCGGCTGACGCGGTGCCGACCCGCCGACCCGGAACGCACCCGCTGGTGGCTGCGCCGGGTCGCCGAAACCCACCGCGAGATGGTTCGTCCCGCCGAGCCGGTCGAGGAGCAGGCATGTCAGTGACGACAGTGCCCGGCGGATCTGCTGTGGACGGCTTGACGCTCGATCCGGCGACCGCACTCGCCACGGTGCTGGCCGACGAGCTGAGCCGGTGCGGGGTCACCGACGCGGTGGTCTCGCCGGGCTCCCGCTCGGCCCCGCTGGCCCGTGCGCTGTGGGCACATCCCCGCATCGTCGTGCACGTGCGGGTCGACGAGCGCTCCGCCGGCTACCTGGCGATCGGTCTGGCTCGGGGCAGCGGCCGTCCCGCCGCCGTGGTGTGCACCTCCGGTACGGCCGCGGCGAACCTGTACCCCGCCGTCCTGGAGGCGCACCACGACCGGGTGCCGCTCGTCGTGCTCAGCGCGGACCGGCCGCCGGAGCTGCGCGGCACCGGCGCCAACCAGACGACCGACCAGACCAAGCTGTACGGCGCGTCCGTGCGTCTGTTCATCGAGCTGGGCGTGCCGGAACGGCGGCGTGGGCAGGTGCGGTACTGGCGCTCGGTGGTGAGCCGGGCGGTCGATGCGGCCCGTACCGGGCCGGTGCACGTGAACGTGGCGCTGCGGGAGGCGCGCCTGGACGGTACGCCGGCCGCGTGGCCCGAGCCGCTCGACGGGCGGGCCGGCGGCGAAGCGTGGACCGTCGTGTCGTCCCCCGCGCCGCCGGTGACGGATCTCGCCGTACCCCCGCGCGGGCTGGTGGTGGCCGGCGCCGGCGCGGACGCTGCCGGGGCGGTCGCGTTCGCCGAGGCGGCCGGCTGGCCACTGCTCGCCGAGCCGCACAGCAGCGCCCGGCGCGGCCCGCACGCACTGACGTCCTACGTGGACCTGTTGGCCCACCCGGCGATCCGCGCCGAGCTGGCCCCCGAGGCGATCGTCACGTACGGCCGTCCCGGCCTGTCCCGGGAGCTGCTGGGACGCTACGGCGACGTACCGAACACGGTCGTCGACCCACACCCGGCGTGGGACGACCCCACCCGGGACGCGGCGCTGGTCGTGCCGGCGCTGGATCGGCCGCTCCTGACCGGTCCGCGCGACCCGGCGTGGCTGGCCCGCTGGCAGGCGCTGGACCGGGTGGCCTGCGCCGCCCTGGACGGTGTGCTGGACGTGAGCGGACTGACCGAGCCGCGGGTGGCCCGGGATGTGGCGGCGCGGGTACCCGATGGTGGCCTGCTGTTCGTGGCAGCCAGCATGCCGATCCGCGACCTGGAGCGGACCATGCGACCGCGTACCGGACTGACCGTGCTGGCCAACCGGGGACTCGCCGGCATCGACGGCGCGGTCTCGACCGCGATCGGCGCCGCGCTGGCGCACCGGGAGCGGGGCGGCGGCCGGGCGTACGGGCTGCTCGGCGACCTGTCGTTCCTGCACGACCAGAACGGCCTGCTGCTCGGCTCGGGGCCGGTACCCGACCTGACGCTCGTCGTCGTCAACAACGACGGCGGCGGAATCTTCTCGCTGCTCGAAGCCGCCGGGACCGACGACGGTTTCGAGGAGCTGTTCGGTACGCCGCACGGCGCCGAGCTGGCCCACGTCGCCGCCGCCGCCGGCTGGCGGTACGCCCGCGTGGACGAGCCCGGTCACCTGGCCTACCAGCTCGCCCGCCCGGGTGCACGGATCGTCGAGGTCCGTACCGCCCGGGAGCCCAACGCGGTACTGCACCGACGGCTCCGCCGGGACGTCGCCACGGCGCTGGACGCCGCGCTCTGACCCTCGCACGACAGGAGTACGCCATGCCCCACCTCGCCCTCGACCCCGACCTGCTCGACGTGCTCGCCTGCCCGGACACCGACCACGCGCCGCTGCGCGCCGATCCCGACGGCCGGACACTGACCTGCACCGGCTGTGGCCGCGCGTACGACATCGTCGACGGCATCCCGGTGCTGCTGCTCGACCAGGGCCGCCCGTCGGGCGGCGCGACCGGCGAGGACGCATGCGATGCCTGAGCTTGCCGGGGTGCAGCACGTGGCACTGACCGTCACCGACGCCGTGCGCAGTGCCGACTGGTACGCCGAGGTGCTCGGGTTGCGCATCGTGGGGCGGTTCGAGGAGGGCGGCGGCGATCGATACAAGATCATCTTGACCGACCGCGCCGCCCGGATCCTCGTCGGCGTCGTCGAGCACCGGGGCGCCCCGCCCGAACGCTTCGACGAGCGCCGGCCCGGCCTGGATCACCTGGCCTTCGCCGTCAACGGCCGCGCCGAGCTCGACGCCTGGGCGGCCCACCTCGACGCGCTGGGCGTGCCGTACTCGCCGGTCGCGCCGGCCACGCTCGACCCGCGTAACACCGTCCTGGTCTTCCGCGACCCGGACCACATCCAGCTCGAATTCTTCGCCGTACCGGCCGAGAAGTAAGGAGTCCCCGCATGGTCCGCGCCCAGCTCGACAAGAACGAACGGCAGGTCTCGGCGATGTTCGACGAGGTCGCCGAGGGGTACGACCGCACTCGCGCGGCGATCTGGCTCGGCCGCACCGGCGCGTGGGGCCGGGCTGCCGCCCGGGTGGCCGGGGTCCGGGCGGGGCACCGCGTGCTCGACGTCGCCGCCGGTACGGGCAGCTCCACGAGCGCAGTGCACCGCCCCGGCGTACGGGTGGTGGGCTGCGACTTCTCCCTGGGGATGCTGCGGATCGGGCGGCGCCGCGTCGGGATGGCCCGGTTCGTCGCGGGGGATGCGCTGCGGTTGCCGTTCGCCGATGCCAGCTTCGACGTGGTGACCATGTCCTTCGGGCTGCGCAACACGGCCGACGTGGGGCGGGTGCTCGCCGAGATGCGCCGGGTCTGCCGGCCGGGCGGACGGTTGGTGGTCTGCGACTTCAGCCATCCGCCGAACCCGCTGGCGCACCGCCTGTGGCTGGGCTACCTGCGTCGTGTCGTGCCGTTGATCGCCCGTCTCGTCAGCACCAACCCCCAGGCATACGTCTACCTGTGGGAGTCCATCAACGCCTGGCACCGCCAGCCCGAGCTGGCCGAGCTGCTCCGCGCGGCGGGCTGGGCCGAGGTCGGCTGGACCAACCTGACCGGGGGAGCCGTCGCGCTGCACCACGGGGTACGGCCGTGACCGGCCCGGAGCTGGCCGTGACCGGCCCAGTGATCGATGTGCATCATCACGTCGTCCCCGGCTTCTACCGCGCCGTCCTGGAGTCGGCCGGCCTGCTGAGGCCCATCCCCGGCGTCGCTTACCCCGACTGGTCGCCCGCGACCAGCCTCGCGATGATGGACGGGCTGGGCATCGGCGCCGCCGTGGTGTCGATCACCGAGCCCGGCGTGCACTTCGCCGACGCGGATCTCGCCCGCCGGCTCGCCCGGCAGCTCAACGAGTACCTCGCCGGGCTGGTGGCGGACACGCCGACCCGGTTCGGGGCGTTCGCCGTGCTGCCGCTGCCCGACATCGACGCCGCGCTCGACGAGCTGGCGTACGCCCTCGACGTGCTGCGGCTCGACGGGATCGGGCTGCTGACCAACTACCGGGGCGAGTACCTGGGCGACCCCGCGTTCGAGCCAGTGCTGGCCGAACTGGACCGCCGGCAGGTACCGACCTTCCTGCACCCGGCCCGCCCGGCCGGACGTGACCAGCCCACGTTCGACCTGCCGGCGTCGGTCTACGAGTTCCCGTTCGACACCACCCGCACGATCGCCAACCTGCTCTACGCCGGCGCGCTGGACCGCTATCCCGGACTCCGGCTCATCGTGGCGCACGCCGGCGGGACGGTGCCGTTCCTCGCCGGCCGGCTCGCCGACGCGTCGGTGATCAGCCCTGCGGTCGCCCACCGGCTGCCGGCCGACCCGGTCGGCGCGCTGCAGCGCCTCTACTTCGACACGGCGCTGTCAGCCAACCCGTACACCCTGCCGAGCCTGCACGCGCTGGCCGACCCCGGCCGGGTGGTGTTCGGTACCGACTTCCCGTTCATGCCCGCCGAGCACGCCGGGCAGAACTGGACCCGGCTGTGCCGCTTCCACGCCGCAACCCCGCACCTGCTCGACCGGATCGCCGGCGGCAACGCCGGCGGCCTGTTCCCACGCCTGCTGCCGCAGGCGACGGCGCACCCCGTCGTGTCACGCTGAGGAGGCATCATGCCCACCGACGTCATCAGCCAGGTCTTCGCGCTCGTCGACCACCGCGACGCCGACGGCTTCGCCGCGCTGTTCGCACCCGACGGCCGCTTCACCTTCGGCAACGCCGAGCCGGTGCTCGGTCGGCCGGCCATCGCCGAAGGCGTCACCGGCTTCTTCGCCAGCATCCGCAGCCTGCGTCACCACATCATCAACCACTGGGAGGTGGCCGCCGACACGGTGGTCGAGCTGGCCGTCGACTACCACCGGCTGGACGGCAGGACGGTGACCGTCCCGGCCGTGTCGATCTGGACGCGGGACGGCGCCGGCCTGATCACCGACTACCGCATCTTCGTCGACCTGGCTCCGCTGTTCGCGGCGTGATCGACCGGCCATCCTTGCCCTGCGCCGAACACTGCCGAGCTGGGAACGCTGGCCAGTCGCGGCACCCCGTCCGCAGCCGTTGACGATTCCCCGCAACGGTCGACGTCGTCAAGGTCGCGGGGGACTGTTTCCCGCGCCGCTGGACCGTGATACTGAGCGGCGTGCGCACTCATGCCGGTCAATTTCCTACGACGACGTTCTTCCTGCTGGCGTTCCTGCTGACCTGGGCCGTGTGGGTTCCTCGCGCCGTGGCGCCCGAGGGCTGGGCCACGACCGTCGGCACGTTCTGGACCTGGATGCCGGCCATCGCCGCCGTCCTGACAGCTGCGCTCGTAGGCGGGGGCGCCCTGCGCGACCTCGGTGCTCGGCTGACCCGCTGGCGGGTCGGTTGGCAGTGGTACGTGCTGGTGCTGGTTGGCCCGGCGGCGTTCTGGGCGCTGGTGTGGGCGGCCACGGCCGCCGCCGGGTGGTCCGGTGAACTCGGCCGCCCCATGATGCTCGAGCAGGGTGTCGCCTCAGCGGCGGTGCTGGTGCCGGTCCTGGCGTTGACCGACGGCCTGGGCGAGGAGACAGGGTGGCGCGGGTTTGCCCTGCCCCGGATGCTGGACCGCTACGGCCCGGTTCTGGCGAGTGTCCTGCTCGGCCTGCTCTGGGCACTGTGGCACCTGCCGCTGTTCTTCACCGAGGGCCTGCAGTTGGCCGGGCGCTCCCCGTGGGTGTTGCTCCTGGAGCTGCCGGCCGTGGCCGTCGTCTACACCTGGGTCTTCCAACGCACCGGCGGCAGCGCACTGCTCGCGATCCTGCTGCACGCCGGCACGAACTTCACCACCCTGAGCGCGTCCGTGGCCGGAGCGACGGTCCGCGTCACCGTACTGGTCCTACTCGCCACATGGCTGCTGGCGGCCGTGGTGATCGGCGCCTGGCAACGCAAACGGACGCCACGGCGCGCCGCGTCGGCGCGTGACCTGACCTAGGGCGGACCATGCGGCGGCTGGTGGGCAAGCCGAGACGCGCACCCCAACGACGAGATCGTCCCGAGAACCGAGGTCCTGCCCCGACTCGCCGAGCGACCGGCGCGTCGGCAGCCCGGCGGTTCGGGCTGGCTGCCAGGCAGAGGCTGTGGCTAGGTCGTATCGGCTAGCCTGCCGTCATGGCGAGCGTCGAACTGGATGAGTTGATCGTCGCGGACGCCGACGCGCTGCGCGCATGGTTGTCGGCCAACCACGCCACGTCGCCCGGCGTCTGGCTCGCCCTGACTAGGAAGGGCGGCACCGTCACGAGGCTGACCTGGCAGCAGGCGGTCGACGAGGCCCTGTGCTTCGGTTGGATCGACGGGCAGGCCCGTAAACGGGACCAGGAGACCTCGTGGATCCGGTTCACCCCTCGCCGGCCCCGCAGTTCCTGGTCACAACGCAACGTCGCCAACGTGGCCCGCCTGGAGGCGCAGGGGCGAATGCTGCCCCCAGGCCGCGCCGCGGTGGAAGCCGCGAAGGCGGACGGGCGGTGGGCGGCGGCCTACGCCCCGCCGTCGGAAGCCGAGGTGCCGGCCGACCTGCTCGCTGCCATCGCCGCCGACCCCGCCGCCCAGGCCATGTTCGACGTCCTCACCCAGACCAACCGGTTCGCCCTCATCCACCGACTCAATGCCGTCAAACGGGCGCAGACCCGCGAGCGGAAGATCGGCGAGTTCGTCGCCATGCTGGCCCGCCACGAGACGATCTACCCGCAGAAAACCAAGCCTCCGAACTCGCCGCAATCCGCATCTTCATGATCAAGCAGCACTGATCTGCCGCCGCGAGACAGAGCCGTTCGTTTGACAGACCCACTCAGGCCGCGGCGCGGTTGGTGAGCGGGCGGCGACGTGGTGCGCTGTCGGTCAGTGAACGCGGGGGAGGGGAGCGTTGGGGTTGTGCAGGTTGGTCCCGGGCGGCACGATCCCGCCGAGCGCCGTCATCGCCGCAACGGCCCGCTGCCCTGGCTCGTTGTCGCGCAACCATGCGTTCATGGCGGTGTGGGTGATGCCCGGTGCGACGGTGATTCCCCGGCCGCCGAGCAGCAGCGCGAGGCTGCGGGTGAGCACGTCCATCGCTCCCTTCGTCAACGAGGAGGTCAGGTGCGGCGGCACCATCCGGGTCGCCCCCCCGAGGAGACGTTGACAATGCGGCCACCACCGTCCGGCAGCGGCAGCCGGCGGGCAGCCGCCCGCCGGCTGTGCGGGCCGGGCCGGTACGAACGGCCCGGCCCGCGGCGTCATCCGACTGTCACCACCGGCCCCGTGACCACTTGGTGTACGCGTAGCCGAAGCAGCCGGCGTAGCCCCAAGCGCGCCACTTGCCCCGGAACGCCTTGCGGTTCTTGATGGAGTCCATGACGACCCCGCCGAACGCGCCGTAGGCGCAGGCCTTGCCGTAGCGCTTGGCGCGCTTCTTCCACTTGTTGGTGAACTTGTAGAACTTCTTCGCCCCGTGGTTGAGCCAGCAGGTGCCGCACCACCGGGTTTTGCCGTGGCCGCCGCTGCGGTTCCAGCACCACTTCCACACGCAGATGCGCTTGCCGTCCAGGTCCAGTTTGTTGGCCGGGTCCGCGCAGGTGTACTCGTAGCGGCCGCAGCTGCCCCCGTAGACCGGGTCGACCTGCAGGAACCGGCCGGTGGCGGGGTTGTAGAGCCGGACCCCCATCAGCATCAGCCCGGACGGGGCGTCCGCGGCACGGAGCTTGCCGCCGAGCCAGCCGTACCGGCGCTCACCGACCTCGTCGTCCGGAATGCCGTACTCGGACGCCTCACCGACCGTGCTCAGGCCGGCGTCGTCGCCGTGGATGGTGGCGACCACGTCGCCGTGCAGGTTGGTCAACTGCCAGCCGACGGTGCCGGCGGCACTGTCCCAGATCCCGGCTAGCTCCGCCAGCCCGGCCACCGGGCGGGTGTGGTCGGTGGCGTTCTCCTGCGTCCAGGCCGGCGTGTCCTCGTCGCCGTCGTAGTGGTGCACGGCGGTGACCGTCGCGGTGCCCGCCGTGTCGGTCCACGAACGGATCCGTTCGCCGTCGACGTCGAGCCGGTAGTCGGTGCTCCGCCCGCCCTGGGTGATCGTGTCCACCAGGTCGGTGACGTGGTAGCCGACGGTGACCTGCCCGCCGGCCGGGTTCGCGGTGTCGACCGCGGGAATGCTGGTGGTACGGCCCAGCGTGTCGTAGGCGTACCCGGCGGTGGTGACCCGGTCGGCGGTGTCGTAGCTCCACGTCCGGGTCGCCGCCGGGCTCGTGGCCTGGCAGCCCCCATCCCCGGCCGGGCCGTACTCGGTGCCCGACCGGCGGTTGCTGGCCGCGTCGAAGGCGTACGTCCGGATGGTGCAGGCCTCTCCCGCGGTGACCTGGACCTGGGTGAGCCGGCCGACCTGGTCGTAGCGGTACGCCTGGTGCGACAGCGTGCTCACGATCTCCCGGGCCTGGCCGTGGGCGGAGTGGTTCACCGACTCGCGGAACAGGGTGCAGTCGGTGGCCGCGCAACCCGGCCGGGTGTACGCGACCGCGACCGGCTCACCGCTCGGGTCGACCTGCCGGCTCACCACGACCCCGTTGGGCCAGCTTTCCGAGACCAGGGTGCCGTCCGGGTCGTAACGGCCGGTGAACAGGCCGGCCTGGCTGTCGTGCACGGAGGTGAGCAGGCCCCGCCGTTCGGTGCCCCCGTCGTAGGTGTGCACCCTGGTGCCCCGCCCGTCGGTGCTGGTCGCCACCCGGCTGCGCAGGTCGTACGTGGTGGTCGAGACGTTGCCGTCGGCGTCGGTGTACGACGTCAGCCGGCCCAACGTGTCGTAGCCCCGCACGATCTCGGCGGTCACCGTGCCGCCGCTGACCGACTGGGTCCGCACCAGCAGCCCGGTGACCGGGTCGTACACCTTGCGTTCGGCCGGCACGGCGGTGCCGGAGCCGGCCGGCCCGGTGACCGTCGTCTCGTACTCGCGCCCCGCCTCGTCGTACCGGGTGGTGGTGGTCCGCAGCACTCCGGCGCTGGTGCGTTCGGTGACCACCCGGGGCTGGTGGAACATGTCGTAGGTGGTGACCGTCGTCGGCAGTTCCGGTCCCTCGGCCGGCTGCCCGCCCGGCTGCACCCGGCAGGGCAGGTTGGCCCACTCCGGCCGCAGGTCGCACTCGGCGTGCCCGGAGCCGGCGGTGGCCCGGTAGACGACGGTCCGGCGGGTGGCCGGCGTGTTCGTCGACGTGCCACCGGCCGCTGTGGTGGTGGCCGTCTCCACGGCGGTGCCCGGGTCGTAGCTGCTGCGCACGGTGTGGGCCAGTCCGCCCGGGTCCGCGGTGGTCGCCGTCGGCTGCCGCAGCGACCAGTCGTAGGCGGTGCTGGTGGTGCGCTTGTCGGTGTCCACCTCGACACCGGTCGGCCCCCAGTGCCGGACCAGGTCCTCCCGGGTGGTGACCAGGTGGTAAGGGCCGCCGGCCGACGGCGCGCCCTGGTCGTAGGTGTTGCGGGTCAGGGGGCGGCCGAGGACGGTGGCGCCGCTGGGGAGCACCACCTCACGACGCGGGGCGAGGGTGGACAGCAGCCGCTGCCCGTCGTCGGACCACACCTGTTCGGTGGAGTGGTCCAGGGCCAGGCCGCTCTCCCGCTCCGGGGTGTCGCCGGGCGCGTCGTCCAACGCCCGGGCCCGGTTGGCGGCGGTCAGCGAACGGATCACGTTGCCGTGCGCGTCCCGCCAGGTGGCGGTGACGTGCCCGCCGGGGACGGCGGTGTTCACCTCCCGGGCGTTGGCGTCCAGGTAGGTCACCGACGCGCGTTCCCAGCTCGACGGCAGGGCGCCGGTCGCCGGGTTACCCGAGGGCACCTGGTCGGCGGGGAAGACCGCCGTGGCGTCGGTCGGCGCCTCGGATTGCCCCCAGCGGGCGGTCTGGGCCGGTGACAGGTCGTACGGGGCGCCGCCGCCGGAGACCGGAACCCGGTAGACGACCGTGTCGGTGGCGGTGCCGGCGGCGAGCGCGGACCGGCTCACCTGGTGCAGCCGGCCGGCACCGGGGTCACCGGGGACGGTGGTGTAGCGGAACCGCCACGACTCCTGACCGGGCGGGGTGACCGTGGACAGCACCCCGTCGGCCTGGTAGGCGTAGGTCTCCCACTGGTGCCGGACGACGCCGCCGTCGGCCCGGTCCCGCCGCGGGTCCCACCGCGCCCGCAACCGACCGGCGTCGTCGTAGGCGTAGCGGGCCAGCACCACGGTCCGCATGGCGGGGGTGGCCTGGTCCGGGTCCCACGCGGTGAACCCGATCTCCTTGACCCGGCCGAGGTAGTCGCCCCAGCTGTCCTCCGCGCCGCCGGTGGCGGTGGTGGCGGTGGCGTACCGGAACACCAACGCCCGGCAGCCGCGGGTCAGCGTCGCGCAGTTGACCCCGTCGGGCACCGGCGCGAGCATCCGGGTCGGGCGCAGCACCTCCTGCCCGGCAACGGTCACCCGCTCCCAGCTCCAGGTGGTGGTCTGGTCACTGCCCGGGGTGCGGGTGGCGGTCGGCACGTACCGGCCGGCGGCGGCGCCGGCGACCCGGGTGAACGTCACGGCGGTGCCGTCGGTGTCGGTGAGGGTGTACGTGTCGGTGGCCGCGGTGTGGGTCAGCTTCAGCGACTCCATTCCGACCTCGGGGTCGAAGACGGTGGCGGTGCGCCGGGAGAACCCGACGGTGTCTCCGTCGGTGGTGCCCACCTGCACGAGCGACCCGTACACGGTCAGCCCGGTCCAGGCCGCGTCGGCCTCCTCGACGGCGGCGCCGGACACCCAGCCGGGGCCGAACATCGCTGCGGCGTCCGTCTGGGCGGAGCGCCGGCTGTGGTAGGTGCGGGCGACGGTCAGGTCGCTGCCGTAGGCGTCCACCGACACGTCGGTGTCGGTGACGGAGAGGTCACCGGTGATCAGGTTGACGGTGCCCGGCCCGATCTCCTCGGTGGCGGCGGCGGCCTGGTCCCGGTCGAAGGTGATCCGGACCGCGCCGGATGCGCCGGCGGTGCCGCCGACGAAGGTGCCGCGCAGCTGCAGGGGACCGTCCCGGGGAACCGCCTGGGCGTCCACACCGGCGAGGGTGGCGGCCACGTCCCAGTTCAGCTTCGGGAACCCGCCGCCGCCGCTGGTCGGCAACGGCCAGGTCACCTTCCCGCCGCCGGCGGCGACCGTGACGTGCGCGGCGGGGATGTCGACCCACGCGTCGGTGTCGGCGCGCCGCCACTGGTACGTCACGCCGGTGGCCGTGGACCGGCCGACTCCGGTGATCGCGGTCTTCGCCGCGGTGAGGTCGCCGGTCCTCGGGCCGGTCACCGCGCCGCCGCCCACCGAGAAGGCATAGGCCCGCAGCGGCGACCGGTTGCCGGCCCGGTCGCGGGTGCGCACGTAGAGGGTGTGCGGGCCGTCGGCGGTGGGGGTCAGCGACAGGGTCACGTTCGCGCCCGGCGCGGCGGCGTTGACGACCTGGTTCGGCGGGTTGGTGTCCAGCCCGTACTCGTAGGCGGCGACATCGCCCACCCCGGCGGCGCCGAGGGTGAAGCTGCCGGCGGTGCCGGCGGCCCCGGCCCACTGCCCGGCCGGGTAGGCGGTCGAGGAGACGGTGGGCGACGCCGACGGGGCGACCGTGTCGACGGTGAACTCGCACCACGGGGACCAGGCGCCGGCCTCGGCGCCGTCGCTGCCGCGTACCCGCCACGCGTAGCTGCCGTCCTCGACGAACGCCCCGGCCGGGACGGTGGTCGACAGCCAGGAGCCGGACGCGCCCGGCCCCTCGGTCGCCGACCCGATAAGCGCGCCGCCGACCGCGTGCCACTCGAAGGTGGCGTGCACGGAGGATCCGTCGGCGTCGGTGACCTGGGCTCGCAGCTGCGGGGTCAGGCTGGCGATGTACGGGCGGTCGGCGCCGGTGGCGCAGACGGTCGACGGCGCCGTGGCCTGGGTGGTGACCGTGGTCTTCGACTCGTAGGTCAGTGTGACCTTGGGCGGGTTCGCCCCCTCGGCGGAGTGGAACCGTTTCCAGCCGTAGGTGTCGGTCTCGCTGGTGGCGCGCAGGCCGATGTTCGAGGTCTGCCAGCGCTCCTCAGCGGTCTTCTGGAAGGCGAGGGCCACCGGCACGGTGACCCAGCCGGCACCGCAGGAGGTGCCGAACCCCTTGGTCACGGTGGAGGTGCCCGCCTTCGCCAGCCAGGCCGGCTGCGCGGTCCACCGGGCCGTGTTGTTGACCGGGTTGACCTGCCAGGCCTCCCACGACCGGGCGGAGCAGGAGTAGGAGTGGTGGTTCCACAGGCTGAGGGTCGCCGCCGTCACCCGCTTGTCCCACAGCCAGGACAGGTTGTGGAAGCTCAGGAACGACCGGGCCTTGGTGGCGCCACCGTCGTGGGTACCCAGCTTCAGCTCCGTCGCCGTCGACTGGTCCGTGGTGTAGGTGTTCTGCACGAACGCGTCGAAGTTCGGGCCGAGGCTCTGCGACGGGTCGATGACCACCGGGTAGGTGGTGGCCCGGTCCGTGAGGAATCGGGCGTCGGGGGTCAGCACCAGCGTGGACTTCGCGCCGGTGCCCTCGTGCCGTACGCCCACCGCCGCCCGGTGCGTGCGCTCCCCGGAGGCCCGATCGACCCGGGAGTCCCACATCAGCGCCGGTAGCTGGCGGGCCCGCGTCGCCGCCGCGCTCGCCGTCCCGGGGGTGCGCCAGGGTAGGCGGATCTGCCGGACCTGGGCGGCAGCCTGCCGATTCTTGACCACGAGGGTCTGCTCATATCCGGTGCGGGTCGCCGTCACCACCAGGTCGACCCCGGGGCGGACCTCCGGGTAGGTGGCCGTGGCGCCGTCGAGGGTCGGCTCGGGCAGCCGGCCGGACCAGCCGAGTGTCGACTGCTGCCCGCCGGCGCCGAGCTGGATCAACTTGTGCTCGCCGGCGCCGGCCGGTCCGGACAGCTTCAGCCCGTACGGGTGTGCCGCCGGCGTCACCGAGCCGTCCGGGTTGCGCCGCAGCGTGGTGTCCACGTCGATCCAGCCGCCGTCGTCGCCCCGCATGCGCACCGGCCCGGCGCTGATCTCCGCCTCGACCGCTCCGTTGGGCAGCGCCCAGAACTCGGTGGTTTCGGTGGTCCGGCCGCTGATCAGGACCCGCTTGCCGGTCAGCCGCGCGGTGGCCAGCGCCGCCGGCTCGTCTGGCCGTTGCAGCGGCCCGTCGGGCTCGTCCGCAGGTGCCGTCGGTCCCTGTACCGGTGCCGCCTGCACCGGTCGGGCCTGCACCGCCGCGCCCAGGCCGGCCGCCAGCACGACGCTCAGCGCCGCCGCGATCCGGCGGCCGACACCGCCGGGATACCCGGCCCTGAAGGCCCGGCCCCATCTTCTTCCCTGTCTTGCCACCACGACCTCCTGGATGATCCGAGGCGTCTCTCGCCGTCGGTATCGGCCCCGTCCCGGTGACGCCCGTGCGTCGACAGGCGGGGCGCCGCCGCCATCGACGCGCCGCTCACCTCCGCGTCGCGCGGACGGCCCGCGACACGGAGGCGGCGACATCGTCGGCGAGGCGGACATCCCCGTGGATCAGGGCAGGCGTCACGGTAGGGACCAGCGCTTCGAAAACCCTTCGATCGGCAGGCCCGGAAACCCGTACCGGTGAACGGCCGGCGGTGCTCGGGTGGCCGGTGGAAGGCGTGCGGATTACCGGCGTGACGCCGCGGCTCACAGCTTGGGAACGGGGCCAACTGATCGAGCGACGATGATCCATAGTGGGGCGATGAACGACCGGAACTGGGGCCGGCGTTACCACCTGTTGGGGCCGGTGACGGTCCACGACGACGGGGTGCCGGTGCCATTGGGCGGGCCCAAACCCCGCACCATCCTGGCCGCGCTCCTGCTGAACGCCAACCGGGTGGTTTCGGAGGAACAGCTCGTCGCCCTCACCTGGGGGGAGACCTGGCCGGCGACGGTTCGCGGCCAGGTGCAGGCGTATGTGTCGGGCCTGCGCCGGCGGCTCGGCGCGGCGACCATTGTTCGTCGCCCACCCGGTTACCTGATCATGGTGCGGCCCGGCGAACTCGACCTGCACGACTTCGACGAGGCGGTGGCCCACGCCCAGCGCGAGACCGGCAACCCGGCCGCGCGGGCCGACCTGCTGCGCCGGGCCCTGGCTCGGTGGCCTGGGCCGGAGATGGGCGGCACCACCGAGGCGATGCGCGCCGCCCGGGGCCCCGAGCTGCGGGAACGCCGCCTCGCCGCGGCCGAGGAGTGGTACGACGCCGAGCTTGCCGCTGGGCGGCACGCCGAGATGGTCGGCCCGCTGCGGCAGGCGGTGCAAGCCGACCCGTTCCGGGAACGGCTGCACGCCCAGCTGATGCTCGCCCTGCACGGTTGCGGCCGGACCGCGGAGGCGCTCGACGTCTACGCGGCTGTCCGGGCCCGCCTCGCCGACGAACTCGGTGTCGACCCGGGTGTGGTGCTGCGACGAGCGCAGCAGTTGCTGTTGCGCGGCGACGATGCGGCGGCCGGCGGGCTGCCGGTCACCGTGCCCCGGCAGCTCCCCGCCGAGCTGCCGGGCTTCGTCGGCCGTGCCGGACAGCTCGCCGACCTGGACGCGGCGGTGCGCGACAGGTCCGGAGCCCGGATCGCCGTGGTCACCGGCACCGCCGGGGTGGGCAAGACCGCGTTGGCGGTGCTATGGGCGCACCGGGCGCACGCCCGGTTCCCCGACGGGCAGCTCTACGTGGACCTGCGGGGGTTCGATCCCGCCGGCCCGGCCATGACCGTGGCCGAGGCGGTTCGCGGCTTGCTCGACGCACTGCAGGTGCCGGCAGGGCGGATCCCGACCAGCCTGGACGCGCAGGTGGGCCTCTACCGCAGCCTGCTGGCCGACCGGCGGATGCTGGTGGTGCTGGACAACGCCCGCGACTCCGACCAGGTGCGCCCACTGCTGCCCGGCGCGACGTCCTGTTTCACGATCGTCACCAGCAGGGCAGACCTCGCCGGGCTGGTGGCCGTGGAGGGGGCGGTGCCGGTGCCGCTCGACCTGTTCTCGCCGGCCGAGGCGTGCCAGATGCTGGCCCGGCGGCTCGGCGCGGACCGGGTGCGCCGGGAACCGCAGGCGGTGCAGGAGATCATCGACGCCTCCGCACGGTTGCCGCTGGCCCTGGCCGTCGTCGCGGCGCGGGCCGCCGGCCGTCCCTCGTTCCCACTGTCGGCCCTCGCCGCCGAGCTGCGCGCGCACCATCGCCTCGACCGGTTCGACGGGGGCGGTCCGCGCAGCGACCTGCGCACCGTGCTCGCGGTGTCCTACCGGACGCTGGACGCCACCACGGCATGGGTGTTCCGGCTGCTCGGCCTGCACCCCGGGCCGAGCGTCTCGGTGGCCGCCGCGGCGAGCCTGACGGGCGTTGACGAAGAGGTGGCCCGCCGGGCGCTGGTCGCGCTCACCCGCGCCCACCTGCTGGACGAGCCGTCCCCGGGCCGGTACGGCATGCACGATCTGCTGCGCGGGTACGCTGCCGAACTGGTCCGCACCCTCGACCACGAGGGGCGGCGGCGGATGGCGACGCACCGCATGCTGGACCACTACCTGCACACCGCGCTGGCTGCGGATCGGCTGCTGAACCCCCAGCGGGACGCGATCGTGCTGGCGCCGCCCCAGGCCCGGGTGCGCCCCGAGACGCCGGCCGATGCCCAGGCGGCGATGCGATGGTTCACCGTGGAGCACCCCGTGCTCGTGGCCCTCGCCCTGACGGCGCCGGCCGGCTTCGACGGCCACCGCTGGCAGCTGGCCTGGGCCCTGGTGACCTACTTCGATCGGCAGGGACACTGGGACGACTACGTCGCGGTGCATCACGCAGCGCTCGACGCGGCGGGACACGACGCGGGGCCGTTGCCCCGGGCGCACGCCCACCGCAACCTGGGCCGTGCCTACAGCCGGCTGCGCCGGCTGCGCGAGGCGGACAGCCACCTGCGCCAGGCGCTGGCGCTGTACGGTCGGTGCGGTGACGAGGCCGGGGCGGCGCAGGTGCACGGCAACCTGTCCTGGGTGGCGGAGCGTGACGGCCGTTTCCGTGACGCACTGCACCACGCGCGGGAGGCCATGCTGCGGTACGAGCGGCTCGGCGACCCGGTGATGACCGCCAATGCCCGTAACACCGTGGGCTGGCAGCACGCGCAGTTGGGAGAGCTGGACCAGGCGTTCGACGACTGCCGGGCGGCGTTGGCCCTGCTGCGAAAGGCAGGTGACCGGTTCGGTGAGGCGGTCACGTGGGACAGCCTCGGTTACATCCACCATCAGCGCGGCGAGCCGTGGGAGGCGGTGGCCGGTTACGGGCGGGCGCTGGAGCTGTTCCGGGAGGCCGGCGACCTCAACAATGAGGGGCAGACCCTGACCAAGCTCGCCGCCGCATACGACCTGGCGGGCGAGCCGGCCTCGGCGCGGCGGTCGCGGCAGGAGGCGCTGCACATCTTCGACACGCTGGGGCACCCCGACGCGGAGAAACTGCGCGCCGAACTCGAGTGACGTGCCCGGATATCGGGTGCAGGCCCACGGGTACGGCGTGACCTGAACCGAGCGGATGACCCTTGCGGTGGATCGATGACTGGTTCCGGGACCAGCAGCTCGGTCCGGGGCCCGTACACCGAGACCGCCGGGTCGGTGAACGGGGGCCAGGCGCAGCCCAAACGCAGCCTGCCGGTCTCCGGCAACGGGGCATCACGGTGGGGCACGAGGACCTCCCGGGGCTGGTGCGGCTGTCTGGTAGCTCCACACCTACTCGGAAGGTCCTCGCCCTTTCCCGATCTCGGACCTGTCACCAACGTCTATGGACAGAACACCTAGCCGGTGACGCGGTGGAAGGTCCACCGCTGGTTGGAGTTGCCGGTGTCGCGGTACTGGATCAGCGCGACCCCGTCCGCCGTGCTGCCTCCGCTGACGTTGCACTTGTAGGCCCTGGTGGGTGCGATGGTGTACCGCACCGAGTCCACATCGACGTAGCCGGTGCCGTTGGGGTTGTAGGTGTAGATGCCGACCCGGTCACCGCGGTAACCGCCCCAGGTGAGCTGGTAGGTGGCACCGAACGAGGTGAACGAGGTCCCGTCGAGGCTGTAGGAGAACCGGCTGACCCGTTGACATCCCACGAGGTGCGCAGCCACACGGCGTTCTGTGTGATCACCGGACCGTGGGTCAGGGTGCCGCCGACGTTGTGCGCGATCGTGGCGGTGGTCCCGGAGCGACGGACACCCAACCCGGCGTAGGTTGCCGCGTAGTGGCACAGCCCGGCGTGCTGGCCGTCGGTGAGGCCCGCCAGTTCGAGGCGGACTGTCACCGTCGCGCCGCCCGCCGTGCGCAGCACCCGTTGGGTGAGTGTGTTCCCGGCCTTGGTCAGGTTGTCGGCCACCAGCGGTGCGAACGCCTTCAAGCGCAGGAAGCCGGGGCGTTCAGTCAACGACCACCGGTCCGCGCGCGGCTGGTAGTGCCACTCCCACTGCGGCTTGAGGCGGGTGTCGGTGAACAAGTCGCTGGTCACCACGGGGGCCAGCGCGTCGACCGGCACACCGGGCGTGCCTCCGGCGGGCACTCGGCCCGTCCACACCATGTTGCCGATGCCGTCCGCGCCCACCGAGCCCAGGACCGGCCAGCCGTCCACCCAGGTCACCGGCAGCAGGGACAGCACGCGCCCCTCCCAGCCGCCGTGGCCGTGATGGGTCACAAAGTGCCATGGGCCGTCCGGAGCCTGCACCAGTCCGCCCTGGTCGGGCTCGCGGTCCACGGAGCTGTTGACGTGCTGCAGCTGTCGGGTCCCGAACGGGCCGTAGAGGCTGGAGCGCGGTTCATCATGAGCACCCGGCCCTCGGACTTCACCTCGCTGAAGAGTGGATGACCGCAGATGGGCCGACCAGTGACTTCCCGTCCGTGGACAGCTTGCAGGTGCACCATGTAGGCGTCTGCGTAGCGCGTGGTGACCAGGTAGCCCTGGCCGTCGTCGTTGCAGAACGGGCACACGTCGTTCCAGCCGGAGGTCCGCCACAGCGCGTGCAACGGCTCCCACGGCCCGGTCGGCGACGGGGCCGACGTCATGAAGAAGCCTTCGTCGGGCGTGTTGAAGTACACCCAGTACCGCCCCGCGTGGTAGCGGATGGACGCGGCCCACGCCACGGCCGTAGCGGTTCATCCGGTCCCAGTTCAGCTCTGATCCGATGCGGGTGACATCGTCGACCGCGCCACCGAGCGTCCGCCAGTTGACCAGGTCCTTCGAATGCAGGACAGCCATGCCGGGCGAGTACCCGAACGTGCTGGTGATGCCGTAGTGGTCGGCGCCGACCCGGATGCAGGCCCAGTCGCTGAGGTCGGCCGGGATGATGGGGTTGACGTAGGTGCCGTCGCCCTGGTCGCCCCACGTCCCGGGCCGGAAATGAGGCTGCCGCCGTGCTTGGTGGCAGCGGGCCCGGCTGCACGAGCGCCCCGGTGCCGACCGCGGCGAGCCGGCCGAACTGTCGTCTGGTGATGTCCACGATTCTGTCCTCGCGGAGAAAGCAACATATGTATTGGCGGAATCCCAGCAATGCCGCCACCGAGCAGCGCTGGTCGCCGGAGGACGCCTCGTCACCACCGGATGTGAGACAGAGCCGAAACCGACGCACTCCCTCGGGTGCGGCTGGAGTATTAGGCTGTCGGTGGCGGCTTGGCGAGGGGACGGCGATGAGCGGAGACCTGCCGGGCATTGCCCCTTCGGCGGACGTGTTGGCCCTTCTGGATTCCGATCCTCATGGGTGTGCGATGGCCGCTGCGGTTCGTGATCAGGATGCGGTCATCGTCGACTTCAAGCTGGTCTATCTCAACGAGGCCGGCGGCCGCTTTCTGGGGCGCCCTCGGGAAGAGTTGATCGGACGCGGCTACCGAGAGTTGTGGCCGGACACCGTCACCGACGGCACCCTGCCGTTCTATCGGCGAGTGGTGCAGGAGCGGGTGCCAGCTGTTCGCACCGTGTACTACGACCGGGCGAGCGTGACAGGGCATTTCGAGTTTCGGGTGGTGCCGTTCGGGGACGGGTTCATCGCACGGTTCGTCGATCTCAGCAAGCTGACCATGGGGGCGCAGACGGAGGGCGGGACTCGGCTGTACGAGGCGCTCGACGCGGCGTTCGACGGGTTCGCCCTGCTGCGGGCGGTTCGTGACGACGACGGAACGATTGCGGCTTTCACCCGTGAGTACGTCAATCAAATCGGCGCCAAGCTCGCCGGCCGCACCGTCGAAGAGCTTGTCGGGCACCGGGTCAGCGAAACCTCCGCCAGTAGCACCGAGCTGGGCCTACTCCCGTTCTTTCGCCAGGTCGCCGATGGGGGCGAACCGTGGCAGCAGCAGCTCACCTCACCCACCACCGGGCAAGTGTGGGAGCTGAAGGTCACCCGGGTCGATGTCGATGTCGTCGCCGTGTCCTACCGCGACGTCACCGAACAGGTCGGCCACCAATTGCAGCTCGAGAGCAGCGCGGCGCAGGTCCGCGCCGCCGCGACCCGCACCGCGGCGCTGCAGACCGTCACCGCCGCACTGGTCGCGGCCAGTACGCCAGAGCAGGTGTATGACGCGTTGGGCGAGGTCGTACGGTCCTCGGCGGGCGGGAACAGCCTCGCGGTCCTACTCACCGAGCAGGACCGGCTGGTGTTGCGCTACCACGCCGGATACGAAGACCACGTCGTCGCCGCGCTGCGGGCCTTGCCGTTGTCCCACCCCTACCCGGCCACCGGCGTCAGCACCACCGGCCAGCCACGCTACCTCGGCTCGCCCGAGGAATTCGCCAGGGCACAACTTGACACGCGCGTCGCCGTCCCTGGCGGGGGCAGGGCCGCGTGGGCGTTCCTACCACTGAGCACCGGCGGGCAGGTGCTCGGCGCGCTGGTGATCGGCTACCCCCGTCCGCGGCAGTTCGACGAGGACGAGCGCGAGAACCTGATCGCGTTCAGTCGGCTCGCCGCCCAGGCGTTGCAGCGTGCCTTCCTCTTTCAGGCTCAGTTGTCGATCGCGGCAGACCTGCAACGGGCCCTGCTGCCGACCGCGCTACCCACCCTGCGCGGCGCACGACACGCCGTGCGGTACCTGCCCTGGACCCAGGGCGCGGACATCGGCGGCGACTGGTACGACGTCATCCAGATCGATCCGGACACCGCAGCGGTCGTCATCGGTGACGTCGCCGGCCACAGCCCTCAGGCAGCGGCGATGATGGGCCAACTACGCAACGCCATCCGCGCCTACGCCGCTGACGGACACAGCCCCACGGGGGTGATGCGTCGGGTGAACGAGTTGCTGCTGCGGTTCGAGCCTCACGCCATGGCCACCTGCTGCTACCTCGAGCTGCACCTGACCGAAGGGACCGCGACCGCCGTGCTCGCCGGGCACCCACCTCCCGTGCTGCGCGTCGACGGGCACGCCCGCTGCCTACCGCTGAGGACGGGACCACCTCTGGGCGTCCGCGGCGCCCACTACCACGACTCCACCTTCCTGCTGCCCAGCGGATGCAGCCTCGTGCTCTATACCGATGGCCTCGTCGAAGACCGCCGCTACCCCCTCGACCAGGGTCTGACGGACCTGCTCGCGGCGCTGGACTCGGCACCAACGGACAACCCCGAAGACTTGGTGGAACACCTCGTGAAGGCCGACATCGGACCGTATCCACGCCGCGACGACGTGGCCATCCTCGCACTCACCGTCACCGCAGCACCGCCGCCCGGGCCGCGCACCGCCCGACGACGCTTCCGCGGTGACGCCACCAGCACATCGGCTGCCCGGCACTTCGCCGACGACATCCTGGCCGCGTGGGACCAGCACCCGCTGCGCGAGGACGCGGGCCTCATCCTCGGCGAAGTCATCGCCAACGCGGTGCAACACACGGCCGGCGACGTGGAAGTCCGCATCACCATGGGCCAACGACTACGCATTGACGTGCACGACAGCAGCAACCGTCGACCCGTCAAACGATCCATCGACAGCTCCAGCGACACAGGCCGGGGCATGCACATCATCGAACGCCTCGCCCACGCGTGGGGATCCGCACCACTTCCCGGAACCGGCAAAACCGTCTGGTTCGAACTCCGCCCGCCCGAACAACGAGCTTGACACGCGCCATCCGCCGACCGGCTACCCGCCGTCCCCACTGCCAAAGGTCTGACGACCGGGGAGATCAGCGTGCACGTCGCCGAGATCTACGGCGCGCCGGTCAGCAAGGAGACGATCTCGCGGATCACTGACAAGGCGGTCGAGGAGATGACCGACTGGTCTCACCGGCCTCTGGATGAGATCTACGCAGCGACGCCGCCCGAACCGCTCGGCGGCGGCCTGGGCGGGCCGGGAAAGCCCTGCCCACCGGGCCGCCGCCGAGCGGCGCGTTCACGTCCGTGCAGGGATCAGATGAACCGCCAGAGGTGGTCGTCGCTGCCGTTGTCGTCCCAGACGGTGACCTGTGCGCCGGCCGAGGTCGACCCGTTGGTGACGCCGAGGACCCGGCCGCCGTTGGCGCACTGGATGCGGAAGTAACCGTTGCGGCCGTACCGCAGCCGCCATCGGTGGTCGTTGGTGCCGTTGTCCGCCCACTGCAGGACCCGGGCGCCGTTGACGGTCGACATGTTCTCGACGCCGAGCACCTTGCCACTGTGGGAGTTGCGTAGGCGCAGGTAGCCGTCGGTGTCCACGATCGCGGTCCAGAGGTGGTCGGCGGTGCCGTTGTCGTTCCACTGGATGACCAGCCCGCCGTCGGCGGTGGACATGTTCTGCACACCGAGCACCAGCCCGCTGTTGAGGTTCTGGAGCCGGCGGGCCCCGTTCGGGATGAACCGCCACTGGTTGTCCCGGCTGCCGTTGTCCTGGTCCTGCACCGCCTGCGCCCCCTGTGCCGTCGACCCGTCCAGGATCGCCAGCAGCTTGCCGGTGTGCACGTTGCGCAGCTTGTGTGAACCGTCGCCCGCGTCGACGAGGGTCCAGAGGTGGTCGGCGGTGCCGTTGTCGGCCCACTGGAGAATGCGGGCGTTGTCGGCGGTGGACATGTTGTCCACCCCGAGCACCTTGCCGCTGTTGACGTTGCGCAGCCGTACCGCCGTCCCGTCGACCACGATCTGCCAGTCGTGGTCGGCGGTGCCGGTGTCGCCCCACTGGAGCGCAAGCCCGCCGTCGGCGGTGGACATGTCCCTGATGCCGAGCACCAGGTTGCTGGCCGCGTTGGCCAGGCGGAAGCTGGCGGTGCCCCCGCCGGTGGCCCAGTAGACGGTGTAGTTGTGCCCGTGGGCGTCGTGGAAGGGCCCGAGGTTGACCGGGGAGCCGTTGGCGACGGCGGTGAACGCGAGCGCGCTGGTGCTGGTCCGGGTGATCGAGGTGGGGTCGAGGGAGGGCAGCGCGCTCAGGGCCGTGTTGCCGTAGTTGCCGGACAACACCACCGGGCCGTACGTGATCGCCTGCACGGCCGGGTTGTCGTTGGCGGCGGCCAGGACGACGCGCATCGGCAGGCGGACCGTGACCACGTCCCCGGAGGTCCAGGAGCGGGTCAGGCTGGCGTAGCTGCCCGGCGTCGTGGCGATGTTCTGCGGCGTGCCGTTGACGCTGATGCCCGCCCCGCTCGTCCACGCCGGGATTCGGATCCGCATGGTCCATGACCCGCCGACCGAGCCCGTGACGGTGATGGTCGTGGTGTCGTTGGCCGGGTACGAGGTGGTCTGGGCGACCGTGATTCCGCGCTGCGACCAGTTGAGCACCGACGGCATGAACAGGTTGACCGTCAGGGTCGTGCCGTTGTGGAAGTAGATGGAGTCCATCAGCTTGGTGTTGGTCTCCAGCCCGGTGCCCTGGCAACACCAGAAGGAGTCGTAGTCGGTGCTCCAGGTGCCACCGCCCCACGCCGGACCGACGCCACGCCGGCCGCCGGGGTTGAGCGGTGTGAAGTAGGTGACGTGACCGTGGTTGTCGGCGGGGTTCTGCTGACCGATCATGTGGTTGAGCAGCGCCCGCTCGTAGTAGTCGAAGTAGGCCGCGCGGTTCGGGTCCAGCAGCCACAGCTCACGCGTCAGCTTCAGCATGTTGTACGTGTTGCACGCCTCGCAGGCGTCCGTGCGCAGGTACGTGGCGATGGCGTCGGGGGCTCGGAAGTGCTCGGCCTGGCTGTTGCCGCCGATGACGTAGGTGTGCGCGTCGACGGTGATGTTCCACGCGTTGCTGGCGATGTCCCGGTAGCGGGTGGTGCCGGTGGCCTTGAACTCACGGGCGGCACCCACCCACTTGGGAACCTGGGTGTTGGCGTGCAGCCCGGCTAGCTGGTCCTGGTTGGCGGCCAGCGGGTCGAAGACGGCGGCGTGGTCGAACCGCTGGGCGGCGGTCAGCCAGCGGGCGTCGCCGGTCTGCTGGTACAGGTCGGTCAGGACGAGGTTCATGCCGCCGAACTCGGTGGCCAGCATGGCCTGCATCTGGCTCGTGGTCAACCGGCTGGTGCGCCAGTCGACCCAGCCGGCGAGCGCCAGAAGGACGTCGCGGGCCTGGGTGTTGCCGATGTGACGCCACACGTCGAGCAGGCCGGCGAGGGTTTTGTCGATGCAGTAGTACGGCACGTTGCCGTTGGTCAACGTCCGCGCTTCGAGGCTGGTGAAGTCGGACTCGGGGAACCCGGAGAGGTATCCGGTGTTGAAGCCGGCGGCAACGTTGTTCGCCTGGCACTTGGCGAGTTCGGCCACCATCAGGTTGGCCTTGTCCCGGCAGGTCGTGTCGCCGAGCACCGCCCACGCGTGCGCCCAGGCGGTCAGGAAGTGCCCCTGAACGTGGCTGCGGAAGGGGAACGTGGGACCGTCCCAGCCGCCGGGTGCCGCGACACCGCCGGTGGAGAGGCGATGGTTGGCGCGGAAGTTGTAGAGCAGCCGGTTGACGTCGACGAAGCGCAGGTAGTTCAGGGTGCGGGTCTGGTTGTCCAGCCACCGGCTGGCGGTCAGCCGGACCTGCCCGAGGTCGAACGGAAATGCCGAGACGCCGATATCCGGCCGGGCTGGGGCAAGGGCGGCGGACGCGGGCGCGGCACCGACGGTGGCGGCGCCGGTAGCGGACACCACCGCCGTCGCGCCGACGGCCTGGATCAGACGGCGCCGGCTGATTGGCGAGGACATGGGGCCTCCGTGGTCTGCGGGGTGGTCGTCGGTTGTGCGGGCGGCCGGCGCTCGCGTTCCGGGGGGAGGGGCGCCGGCATCGCTGTGGGTCGCGTGGAGTCCAACCAGGGGTGACGGTTGCAAGCAGGTGGCCGCAAACCGGGATGTGAGCGTCAACAGGGGCGGGCCACTGTGGTGGCTGAAGGG
>NZ_SMJY01000070.1:0-25511 GCF_004348355.1 Micromonospora sp. KC721
CGGCACGCCCGCGTCGAGAAGGAACCACCCGCTGCCCCCGCCGACGCTGCGTCGAGCACGGCAGCGGCGGACGAGCCCCCCGCCGCCCGGCCCGTCGCCGGCTCCGCCCCGCCGGTCGACCCGCGCGGGTGGCGGGACTATCCGGCCGGTCCCGCGTTCCTGCGGGCGCTCACCGACGGCCGGGCCCCCCGCGCGGTCTGGTCGGCGCTGGCCGGCGAGGACTGGGCGGCCCGGTACGCCGACGCGGTCGCCGCCACCGTCGCCGGCGGACGGGGCGCCGTCGTCGTGGTCGCCGATGCCGGGGACCTGGAGCGGCTCGACGCCGCCCTCACCACGACCCTCGGTCCGGGGCGGCACGCCTGCCTCTCCGCCGCCCTGGGACCGGCCCGCCGCTACCGGGCGTTCCTCGCCGCCCGGCGCGGCGACGTGCCGGTGGTGGTCGGCACCCGGGCGGCGATGTTCGCCCCGGTGGACCGGCTCGGACTGGTGGCGATCTGGGACGACGGCGACGACCTGCACGCCGAACCCCGGGCGCCGTACCCGCACGCCCGGGAGGTGCTGCTGACCCGGGCCCAGCTCGCCGGGGTCGCCGCGCTGGTCGGCGGGTTCACCCGTACCGCCGAGGCGCAACTGCTAGTGGAGACCGGTTGGGCCCGCGAGGTGGTCGCCGACCGGGCGACCGTGCGGGCGCGTACCCCGGCCATCGCACCGACCGGCGACGACCCGCAGCTGGCCCGCGACCCGGGAGCGGTCACCGCCCGGCTGCCCAGCCTGGCCTGGACCACCGCCCGGGACACCCTGCGCGCCGACGCCCCCGTGCTGGTCCAGGTGCCCCGCCGTGGCTATCTGCCCTCGGTCTCCTGCGCCGAGTGCCGCACCCCCGCCCGCTGTCCCCACTGTGCCGGCCCGCTCGCCCTGCCCTCGGCCGACGGCGCGCCCGCCTGCCGCTGGTGCGGCCGGATCGCCGCCGCGTACGCCTGCCCGGAGTGCGGCGGGCGGCGGCTGCGCGCCGCGGTCACCGGTGCCCGCCGCACCGCCGAGGAGCTCGGACGGGCCTTCCCGGGCGTGCCGGTGCGCACCTCCGGCCGGGAGGAGGTGCTGCGCACCGTACCGGCCGGTGCCGCGCTGGTCATCGCCACGCCGGGTGCCGAGCCGGTCGCCGAGGGCGGCTACGGCGCGGTGCTGCTGCTCGACTCCTGGGCCCTGCTCACCCGGGCCGACCTGCGCGCCGGGGAGGAGACGCTGCGCCGCTGGCTGGCCGCCGCGGCGCTGGCCCGACCCGCCCCCGCCGGAGGACGGGTGGTGGTGGTCGCCGATGGCGCGCTCGCCCCGGTGCAGGCGCTGCTGCGCTGGGATCCGGCCTGGTTCGCCGCCCGGGAGCTGGCCGAGCGCCGCGAGCTGGCCTTCCCCCCGGCGACGCGGATGGCCAGCGTCACCGGTTCCGCCGCCGCGGTGGCCGACCTGCTCGCCGCGGCCCCGCTGCCCGACGACGCCGAGGTGCTCGGCCCGGTCCCGGCCGACGAGGACCGGGAGCGGATGCTGGTCCGGGTACCCCGGTCACGGGGCGCCGCCCTGGCCGAGGCGCTGCACACGGCGGCCGGGGTGCGCAGCGCCCGCAAAGCCGCCGACCCGGTCCGCCTCCAGGTCGACCCGCTGAGTTTGTTCTGAGCCCGGCAGCGCCGGCCGCCGGGGCGGACGGTGGACGTCCTGATCGCCGACGGCGTACGCGCGGCGGGGCGACCTGTCGTCGCGGTGCGTCACCGTCGCACACCGCGTGAGGCAGGCCGCTGGCGGGCGCGTGATAGCATCGCCCGTCATGCCCGGGCGCACAAATGGCGCGAGATGGCGGAAGCGTCGTTCCGACGCCCGATCGATGATGTCAATCAGCCGGTGATCAGGGGTGGACCAGTCGTGACCGTTCGTAAATCGATCGTCTTCAACGGTGACCTCGGCAGCGGCAAGAGCACCGTCTCCGTCGAGATCGCCCGCCGGCTGGGGATGCGCCGGGTCAGTGTCGGCGACCTCTACCGGCAGATGGCGCAGGAGCGGCAGATGACCGCCCTCCAGCTGAACCTGCACGCCGAGCTGGACCAGGCCGTCGACGGCTACGTCGACCAGCTCCAGCGGGACATCGCCGCCTCCGGCGAGGCGCTGATCATGGACTCCCGGCTGGCCTGGCACTTCTTCACCGACGCGCTCAAGGTGCACATGATCACCGAACCGGGCGAGGCCGCCCGGCGGGTGCTGCTGCGCCCGTCCGGTCCGGCCGAGAGCTACGCCTCGCTGGAGGAGGCCAAAGCCAAGCTCAAGGAGCGCAGCGAAAGCGAGCGCAACCGGTTCATCGTCCGTTACGGCGTGGACAAGGCCCGGTTGCGCAACTACGACGTCGTCTGCGACAGCACCCGGGCCAGCGCCGACGAGGTGATCACGCACATCGTCGACGCGTACGAGGGGCGCCTCGGCGCCGACGTGCTGCGCGACGCGCCGCCGCTGCTGCTGCTGGATCCGGCCCGGGTCTACCCGACCGAGGACATCGCCACCCTGCGCGGGCTGTGGGACTCGGAGTTCGTCGGCGAGGTGGCCGAGGCCGGCGACGAGGCGCTGGAGCCGCTGCGGATCGGCTACACCGGCGAGTACTTCTTCGTCGTCGACGGCCACCGCCGGCTCAGCGCCGCGTTGCAGAACGGCTTCGACCTGGTGCCCGCGCAACTGGTCGCGGAGGTGGAGGAACCGGTGATCGGCGGGATGAGCGCGGTGGAGTACTTCGCCGCCCACGCCCGCCCGTCCACCATCCACGACTGGGCGGCCGCGCACGGCGTCACCCTTCCGTTGCCCGAACACGCCCTGCTCAACGGCGACGCGGTCCTGGCCGGGGATCCGGGCTCCGGCGCCTGAACGCGGCAGGGCCGCCGGGAGAGACACGACTCACCCTGCGCGGTCACCGGACCCTGCCGGTGACCTTCGACACGCGGGCCGCCGCCCCGGCGGGCGGCACGCCGGCCGGGCCGGCCACCGGCACTCCGTAGACTGGTACGGCACCGTCCGTCCGATCGAAGGAGCCACACCGCGTGACCGTCCAGCCCATCCGTCTGTTCGGGGATCCGGTGCTGCGCACGCCGGCCGATCCGGTCGTCGACTTCGACGTCGAGCTGCGCAAGCTCATCGCCGACCTGACCGACACGATGCGTGAGCAGAGCGGCGCCGGTCTGGCCGCGCCGCAGCTCGGCGTGGGTCTGCGGGTGTTCACCTTCGACGTGGACGACGTCCTCGGTCACCTGGTCAACCCCGTGCTGGAGTTCCCGGACTCCGAGGAGCAGGACGGCCCCGAGGGCTGCCTGTCCATTCCCGGGCTCTACTTCGACACCAAGCGTCGGCAGAACGTCGTCGCGAAGGGCTTCAACGGTTACGGCGACCCGATGCAGATCGTCGGCACCGGCCTGATGGCCCGCTGCATCCAGCACGAGACCGACCACCTCGACGGGGTGCTCTTCGTCGACCGACTGGACCCGGCCGGGCGCAAGGCGGCGATGAAGGCGATCCGCCAGGCGGAATGGTACGACCCGGCCGCCCCGCCCACGGTCAAGCTGAGCCCGCACGCCGCCGGCAACCCGTTCGGTCTGGGGCGGTGAGCCGGTTGCGTCTGGTCTTCGCCGGCACCCCGGCCGTCGCCGTTCCCGCCCTGGCCGCCGTGCACGCCTCCGGGCACGAGCTGCTGGCCGTGGTGACCCGCCCCGACGCCCCGGCCGGTCGTGGTCGTGGGCTGGTCCGTTCCCCTGTCGGGGCCTGGGCCGACGAGCACGGCGTCGAGGTGCTCACCCCCGCCCGGCCCCGGGAGCCGGAGTTCCTCGACCGGTTGCGCGAACTCGCGCCGGACTGCGTGCCGGTGGTCGCGTACGGCGCGCTGGTGCCCCCGGTGGCCCTGGAGATTCCCCGGCACGGCTGGATCAACCTGCACTTCTCCCTGCTGCCGGCCTGGCGCGGCGCGGCTCCCGTGCAGCACGCCGTGCTGCACGGCGACGAGCTGACCGGCGCCAGCGTCTTCCAGCTGGAGCAGGGGCTGGACACCGGTCCGGTGTACGGCACGCTGACCGACGAGATCCGGCCCACCGACACCTCCGGCGACCTGCTGGAGCGGCTGGCCCACTCCGGTGCCGGCCTGCTGGTGGCCGTTCTCGACGCGATCGAGGCGGGGACGGCGCGGGCCGATCCGCAGCCGGTCGACGGGGTCTCCCTGGCCCCGAAGCTCACCGTGGAGGACGCGCGGGTCCGCTGGACCGACCCGGCCTTCGCGGTGGACCGACGCATCCGTGCCTGTACGCCGGCTCCCGGCCCGTGGACGACCTTCCGGGACGAGCGGGTCAAGCTCGGCCCGGTCACCCCGGTGGCGAACGGCCCCGAGCTGAAGCCGGGCGAGCTGCTGGCGGAGAAGTCCCGGGTGCTGGTCGGCACCGCGACGGTGCCGGTGCGGCTCGGCGAGGTCCGGGCGGCGGGGAAGAAGGCCATGTCGGCGAGCGACTGGGCGCGGGGCACCCGGGTCAGCGCCGGCGAGGTGTTCGCGTGACCGCCCCCTCGGATCGTCCCGACAGCTTCCGCTCCGACAGCCCTCGCGAGGACCGGTCCGCCGGCCGCGGCGAGGCCCCCCGTGGTGACCGGTACGACCGGTCCGCGCCCCGCCGTCCCGACGCCGCGCGCGGCGACCGTCCGGCCGGCGGCGGTTTCCGCGGCGACCGGTCCGGTGGCGGCCGGGCCGGCTTCGACCGGCGCGGTGGCCGTCCCGTCCGCCCGGCGGTCGACCTGCCCCGGTACGTGGCCTACCAGGCCGTCGAGGCCGTGCACCGGGACGACGCGTACGCCAATCTGGTGCTCCCGGCGATCCTGCGGGAGCAGGGCCTGACCGGCCGGGACGCCGCGTTCGCCACCGAGCTGACCTACGGCACGCTGCGCCACACCGGCACCCTGGACGCGATCCTCACCGACGCGGCCGGGCGGGACGTCGCCCGGATCGACCCGCCGGTACGCGACGCCCTGCGGCTCGGGGCGTACCAGCTCCTGCACACCCGGGTGCCGGCGCACGCGGCGGTCTCCTCGACCGTCGACCTGGTCCGGGTGGTCGCCGCGGGGGCCACCGGCTTCGCCAACGCGGTGCTGCGCGAGGTGGCCGGCCGCGACGCCGACGCCTGGGTGGCGAAGCTCGCCCCGCCCATGGAGACCGACCCGATCGGGCACCTTGCGCTGGCGTACAGCCATCCCCAGTGGATCGTGCGGGCGTTCGCCGAGGCGCTCGGCGGTGACCTGGGGGAGACCACCCGGCTGCTGATGGAGGACAACGAGCGACCCCCGGTGCACCTGTGTGCCCGGCCCGGCCTGGCCGACCCGGTGGAGTTGGCCGACGCGGTGGGTGGCGCCCCCGGCGCCTTCTCCCCGTACGCCGTCTATCTTTCCGGCGGGGCGCCGGGCGACCTGCCGGCGGTGACCGAGGGGCGCGCGCACGTGCAGGACGAGGGCTCGCAGTTGGTGGCGCACGCCCTGGCGACCGCCCCGCTGGACGGCCCGGACGGACGCTGGCTCGACCTGTGCGCCGGCCCGGGCGGCAAGTCGGGTCTGCTCGGTGCGCTCGCCGCGCAGCGCGGTGGCCGGCTGACCGCGGTGGAGGTATCCGAGCACCGGGCCCGGCTGGTCGCGCAGGCCACCCGAGGACTGCCGGTGACCGTGCTGCACACCGACGGCCGCACTGTCGGCGCGGACCCGAAGCTGCCGGAGGGGCACTTCGACCGTGTCCTGGTGGACGCACCCTGCACCGGTCTGGGTTCGCTGCGCCGCCGGCCCGAGTCCCGGTGGCGGCGTCAGCCCTCGGACCTGCCGCCGTTGACCCGGCTGCAGCGGGAACTGCTCGCCGCCGCGCTGCGCGCGGTGCGTCCCGGCGGTCTGGTCGCCTACGTGACGTGCTCGCCGCACGTGGTGGAGACGCACGTGACGGTGACCGAGGCGGCCCGGCGGTCCGAGGTGCCGGCGGACTTCGTCGACGCCCGCCGGCTGCTGCCCGCCGGCATGCCAGGGCTGGGGGACGGCCCGACGGTGCAGCTCTGGCCGCACCGGCACGGCACGGACGCGATGTTCCTCGCGGTACTGCGGCGGGTGTGACCGGCGCGGTTCGGCTCAGCGGACCGGCAGGGCGCGCGGGCCGGCGTCGCGTAGCGAGCGGGTCAGGGGACGGTCGTCGACCCACAGGAAACACCGCACGCCCCGGTCGCCGTCCCGCCACTCCCGTTCCGTGGGGTGGTAGAAGATCGAGCCGGCGCGGAACGGCAGGTCGCCGTCGTCCGGGACCCCGGTGTGGCGGGCCAGCAGGCTGCGGCAGCCCCGGTGGACCCGGTCGTCGCCCCGGTGGAGCCGGGCGTAGCTGAGGCCGGTGGCCTGCCAGACGCCGACGAACTCGACGTGGTGGCGGGCGGTGCACGGCACCGGGGTCATCGCGCTGACGTCGGTGCCGGCCATCCGGGGCTCGACGCAACCCAACCGGAGCGCGGCGGCCCCGGTCAGCGCCCCACGCAGGCTGCCGGTCCGGACGACGACCCTAGGATCGTCGATGCTCTTGACCTCGCTGAGGTCGCAGCGGAACCAGCGGGCCCCGCCGGTCCAGGCGCGGGGGGAGGGGAGGACGACGGTGAGGCTGAGCCGGCCGGAACGCCAGTCCGCGCCGAGGGCGCGGTGGACCTCCCGGCCGCATTCGGCATGGGCGGTACGCGTCGCGTCGCTGCCGCGCAACGGCGGCGTCGTCCCGGCCGCGTGCGCCCCGGTCAGGGTGCCGACGTGGAGGGTTTCGGCCCGGTGCGCCAGGGCGCAGTCGACGGGCTGGTAACCGCCGAGGTGACCGACGTCCGGTACGCCGGGGTGGCACACCCCGGCAGCCGGGACGAAGGGCCGCGGGGCGGCGAGCGCCGGCCAGTCGTCGGTGAGATCGGCGTCCAGCCCGGCCGGGGCGCCGCAGGCGGCCAGCGCGAGGGCCGCCACCGCGCCCGGGGCGACCGCCGTCCACCGTCGCATCGCCACCGCTCCTCCGCCGCGCCCGGCCGGCGACGCCGCGGCACCCCGCCGGCCAGCGACGCCGTCCTGGGGCCGGAGCATACGGCAGCCGGGTTCAGATGGCCGGCAACCCCTCCGGCCCGGCGCCGCGCATCGAGCGGGTCAGTTTCCGGTCATCGCTCCACAGGAAACAGCGGATGCCCCGGTCGCCCTCCTGCCACTCCCGCTGCGACGGGGGGTAGAAGATCGATCCGGCCCGGTACGGCAGTTCGGCGTTGTTCGGCACGTCGGCGAAGCTGGCGATCAGCGCCATGCAGCGCCGGTGCACCTGCTGGTTGGCCTTGGTGAACTGCTCCCAGGTCATGTCCTTCTCGACGTAGACGCCGACGAACTCGGCCCGGTGCGGTTCGGAGCAGAGCACCGGCGCCATGTAGTTGAGGTTCTTGCCGATCAGCTTCGGGTCGAAGCAACGGTGCGACAGCGGATTGTCGCCGATCATCGCGCCGCGCAGGCTGCCGGTCCGGTTGACCGGCCGGGTGTTGTCGATGCTGTCGGTCTCGCTCAGGTCGCAGCGGAACCACCGCGCGCCGCTGTTCCATGCCGTCGTCGAGGGCAGCGCGATGTTCAGGGTGAGTCGCGCCGAGTGCCAGTCGCCGCCGAGCACCTCCCGGGCCCGCTGGTCGCATTCGGCCCGGGCGGGACGCAACGCCGCCGAGCCCGGTTCGGGCCGTGGCCCACGGGCGGCGGCGCCGGAGAAGGAGCCGACATGGATCGCCTCGGCCAGGTGGCTGCGGGAACAGTCCACCGTGTCGTAGGTGCTGGCCTGCACCACCGGTGTTATCCGGGGCAGACAGGCGTCCGTGGCGGGCACGAACAACTGCGGTGCGGGCAGTACGGGCCAGTCGTCGGCCAGGTCACCGTCGGCCCGGTGCTGCTCGAAGCAGCCGCTCATCGTCAGCGCCGCGCCGGCCAGGACCAGCGCCACCAGCCACCGTCGCATCGTCCGCCCTTCCCGGGAGATGACGGCCGGTCTTCGCCACCCGCCCGGCGTCGCCCCGTCGTCGGGCGTGCAGCATATGTGACCGTCCCTGTTGGATTTTTCCCGCGTTTCCGCCAATCGGCCAGTGCCCGGTGACCCTTCGTGTGGTTCTTGCCGGACAGAGGCCCCATTTCGCACCGATCGTCATTCCTGCGTCACCCAGTGTGTCCGTACGAGGTGCCCTGCCGGGGATGGCGGGGCGCGTTCGTACACTGGCCAGGTGACCGTACCGCCGCCGATCGTCGCGCCCAGCATCCTCGCTGCCGATTTCGCCCGCCTGGCCGAAGAAGTCCGTGCTGTCGAGGGAGCCGCGGACTGGCTGCACGTCGACGTGATGGACAACCACTTCGTACCGAACCTGACCATCGGGCTACCGGTGGTGCAGAGCCTGCGGGCGGCCACCCGGATCCCGTTCGACGTGCACCTCATGATCACCGATCCGCGTCGCTGGGCACCCGGTTACGCCGACGCCGGCGCCTACAACGTCACCTTCCACGCCGAGGCCTGCGACGACCCGGTCGCGCTCGCCAAGGACCTGCGTTCGGCCGGCGCCAAGGCGGGACTGGCCATCGACCGGGACACCCCGATCGAGCCGTACCTGGATCTGCTGCCGAGCTTCGACACCCTGCTGATCATGACGATCAAGGCCGGTTTCGGCGGGCAGCGGTTCGTCCCGCAACTGCTGGAGAAGGTCCGCACCGCCCGCCAGCACGTGGCCAGCGGCCACCTCGAGTTGCGTATCGAGGTCGACGGCGGTATCGCCGCCGACACCATCGAGCAGGCGGCGGCGGCCGGTGCCGACGCCTTCGTCGCCGGCACCGCCGTCTACGGCGCCGACGACCCGGCCGAGGCGGTGCGCCGGCTGCGCGGCCTGGCGGAGCGCGCCGTCGCCGGGGCCTGACGTGGACCCGGCCGGCGACCGACCCGACGTCATCCTGGTCGTCGACGACGACGCCGACATCGCCCGCTTCGTCGAGTTCAACCTGCGCCTGCACGGGTTCGACGTGCTGCACGCCTCCGACGGTCAGGAGGCGCTGGAGATGATCGAGCGGCACCGGCCGGACCTGGCGGTGGTGGACCTGATGATGCCGCGGATCGACGGTCTGGAACTCACCCGACGGCTGCGGGCCGACCCGATGACCTCGGCCCTGCCGGTGATCATGTTGACCGCCAAGGGAATGACCGTGGACAAGGTGCACGGGCTCAGCGCGGGCGCCGACGACTACCTGGTCAAGCCCTTCGACACCGCCGAACTGGTGGCCCGGGTCAGCTCCACGTTGCGCCGCAACAAGGAGTTCCGTGAGGTTTCCCCACTGACCGGGTTGCCCGGCAACAGCCGGATCCGCCGGGAGATCAGCGACCGGGTACGCAGCGGCGTCGACTACGCGGTCGGCTACATCGACATCGACCGGTTCAAGAGCGTCAACGACCGGTACGGTTTCGTCCGCGGCGACGAGTTCATCTCCGCGCTGGCCCGTAGCCTGCACCGGGCGGTGGTCTCGATCGGGCTGCCACCGGCCTTCCTCGGCCACGTCGGCGGCGACGACTTCGTCATCGTCTGCACACCGGAGCAGGTCCGGCCGCTCACCTCCCGGGCGGTGGTGGACTTCGAACGGGCCGCCGACAAGCTCTACGACCCCGCCGACGCCGAGCGCGGCTACGTGGAACTCAAGGACCGTCGCGGCAACATCCGCAAGGCCCACCTGGTGACCCTCTCGATCGGCGTGTCGCTGTCCGACTCGCGCAAGCGCTTCACCGATCCGCTCGCCGCGATCGCGGTCGCCTCGGAGATGAAGACCGTTGCCAAGAGCCAGCCCGGCTCGTACGTGGCGGTGGACCGCCGCCGGGCCGACGGCGTGTGAGGTAGCACGCCGGGAGTGGCGCACCCCCCACCCCGACGTGTAAGACTTTCCGGGTACCCACCACGCGCTGGCGGGGCTCGGTGAAATTCCGAACCGGCGGTGATCCACGGCCCGACCGTGGTAAGCCCGCGACCCGGACGGCTCAGGCCGCCCGGTGGACCTGGTGAGAATCCGGGGCCGACGGTTGGCGGCGAGATCGTTGCGCCACCAGACAGTCCGGATGGGAGACAGCGCGCGGGACGGGGCGGGCCTGCGTGGGCTGATCCTCCCGCGTGGGCTCCCCGGGGCCGGCTGTGCCGTCCCCAGGTCCGCCGCCGCCTGCCCGCGGCTCCTCCCGTCGACCGCCCAGCGCGCCGACCGGCGAGTGAGAGGGCAGAGGCCATGGCCGGCGTCTCCGTCGACGAAGCGATGCGTCGTGCCGTCGCGCTGGCCGCCCGTGGCCTCGGCACCACCAGCCCCAACCCGGTCGTCGGCTGTGTCCTGCTCGATCCGGACGGCACGGTCGTCGGGGAGGGATTCCACGCGTACGCGGGCGGGCCGCACGCCGAGATCGTCGCGCTCGCCCAGGCCGGTCGGCGCGCCCGTGGCGGCACCGCCGTGGTCACCCTCGAACCCTGCGACCACACCGGCCGTACCGGTCCGTGCAGTCTCGCGCTGATCCAGGCCGGTGTCGCCCGGGTGGTGATCGCCGTGCCCGACCCCAACCCGGTCGCCGCCGGCGGTGCCGCCACCCTGCGCGCCGCCGGGGTGCAGGTGGACGTGGGGCTGTGCGCCGCCGAGGCCGAGGCCGGCAACGTCGCCTGGCTGACCTCGATGCGCCGGGGCTGGCCGTACGTGATCTGGAAGTACGCCGCCACCCTCGACGGCCGGTCCGCCGCCGATGACGGCACCAGCATGTGGATCACGTCCGAGGCGGCCCGGATCGACGTGCACGCGCTGCGCGGCACGGTCGACGCCGTCATCGTCGGGGTGGGTACCGTGCTCGCCGACGACCCCCGGCTCACCGCCCGTAACCTGCGCGACGGCACCCTGGCCATCCGGCAGCCGCTGCGGGTGGTGGTGGACAGCTCGGGGCGTACCCCGGCGGAGGCCCGGGTGCGCGACGGCGCCGCCCAGACCTGGATCGCCACCGGCGCGGAGGTCGGCACCGGCCCGGACGGCCGGGTGGACCTGCCGGTGCTGTTGGCGGAGCTGCACCACCGCGGCGTGCGCGCCGCGCTGCTGGAGGGCGGGCCGCGGCTGGCCGGCGCGTTCCTCGCCGCCGGGCTGGTCGACAAGGTCATCGGGTACGTGGCACCGAAGCTGCTCGGCGCCGGCCCGACCGCGCTGGCCGACGCCGGCGTGTCGACCATCGCCGACGCCGTCGACCTGGACATCACCGACGTCACGCAGGTCGGCCCCGACCTGCGGATCACCGCGCTGCCCCGGAAGAGGGAGGCCTGACATGTTCACCGGCATCGTCGAGGAGCGCGGCGAGGTCGTCCGCGTCACCGACACCGGGGGTGACTCCGCCCTGGTCGCCATCCGCGGCCCGCTGGTCACCTCGGACGCCCGGCACGGCGACTCCATCGCGGTCAACGGAGTCTGTCTGACCGTCGTCGACGTCGACGACGCGGTCTTCACCGCCGACGTGATGGGGGAGACCCTGCGCCGCTCCGCGCTCGGCGCGTTGCGCCCGGGCGACCCGGTCAACCTGGAACGGGCCGCCGCGCTGAACAGCCGGCTCGGCGGGCACCTCGTGCAGGGCCACGTCGACGGGGTCGGCGAGCTGCTCTCCCGGGAGCCGGCCGCGAAGTGGGAGACCCTGCGGTTCCGGCTCCCCGCCGCGCTGTCCCGGTACGTGGTGGAGAAGGGCTCGATCACCGTCGACGGGGTGTCGCTCACCGTGGCGGCCGTCGGGCCGGACTGGTTCGCCGTCGGGCTCATCCCGACCACCCTCAAACTGACCACCCTCGGCGACCGGGCCGTCGGCGATCCGGTGAACCTGGAGGTGGACGTGCTCGCCAAGTACGTCGAGCGGCTGCTCGGTGACCGACTGTCGGGTGGTGAGTCCTGATGGGTCCGCTCGGCTGGCTGCTCGACGCCCAGGTCCAGATCGCCGGTTCCCCGGTGCTGGTCCGGGAGATCGTCGGCAACGTCTTCGGTCTCGTCTCCGCCCTGTTCGGGCTGCGCCGGCTGGTCTGGGCCTGGCCGGTCGGCATGGTCGGCAACGCGCTGCTGTTCACCGTCTTCCTCGGCGGTGCCTTCGCCACCCCGCAGGCCCACGACCTGTACGGCCAGGCCGGCCGCCAGGTGTTCTTCTTCGCGGTCAGCCTGTACGGCTGGTGGCGCTGGGCGCGCAACCGGCGGGCCGGCGGTGGGGAGCAGCCGGCGGTGACCCCCCGCTGGGCGACCGGGCGGGAACGGCTGGGCCTGCTGGTGGCCGCCGTGCTCGGCACCGCCGTGGCATATCCGGTGCTCGCCGCGCTGGGCTCCTGGGGTCCGCTGCCGGACGCCTGGATCCTCACCGGCAGCCTGCTCGCCACCTACGGCATGGCCCGGGGCTGGGTGGACTTCTGGCTGGTCTGGATCGCCGTGGACGCGGTCGGGGTGCCGCTGCTGCTGCGCGGTGGTTTCTACCCGTCGGCCGCCATGTACCTCGTCTACGGCGCGCTGTGCGTCGCCGGCCTGCTCGCCTGGTGGCGCAGCTCCCGCGCCACCCGAATCGCCCGACCGATCCCGCCCACCTACTCGGAGGCCGTGGCATGAGCAGCTTCGCGAGCATCGCCCAGGCGGTGGCGGACATCGCCGCCGGCCGGCCCGTCGTCGTGGTCGACGACGAGGACCGGGAGAACGAGGGCGATCTGATCTTCGCCGCGGAACTGGCGACGCCGGAACTGGTCGCGTTCATGGTCCGGTGGACCTCCGGCTACATCTGCGTGCCGCTGACCGAGAGCGAGTGCGACCGGCTCGACCTGCCGCCGATGCACCACACCAACCAGGACCGGCGGGGCACCGCCTACACGGTGACCGTGGACGCCCGGGAGGGGGTGACCACCGGCATCTCCGCCGCCGACCGGTCGCACACCATCCGGCTGCTCGCCGACCCGGCGACCGGTCCGACCGACCTGGCCCGCCCCGGCCACGTGGTGCCGCTGCGGGCCCGCGAGGGTGGCGTGCTGCGCCGTGCGGGGCACACCGAGGCGGCCGTCGACCTGACCCGGCTGGCCGGGCTGCGCCCGGCCGGTGTGCTCTGCGAACTGGTCAACGACGACGGCACCATGATGCGTCTGCCGGACCTGGAGAAGTTCTGCGCCGAGCACTCGCTGTCCCTGGTCACCATCGCCGACCTGGTGGCCTACCGGCGGCGGCACGAGAAGCAGGTCGAGCAGGTCGCCGACGCACGGATGCCCACCCCGTACGGGGTGTTCCGGGCGCTGGGCTACCGCGCCGAGCACGACCCGGCCGAGCACGTCGCGATGGTCTACGGCGAGCTTGGTGACGGGGAGGACGTGCTGGTCCGGGTGCACTCGGAGTGCCTGACCGGGGACGTGTTCGGCTCGCTGCGCTGCGACTGCGGGCCGCAGTTGCAGGCCGCCCTGGCCCGGGTCGCCCGGGAGGGACGCGGGGTGGTGCTGTACGTGCGCGGGCACGAGGGGCGCGGGATCGGCCTGCTGCACAAGCTCCAGGCGTACCAGCTCCAGGACCAGGGCCGCGACACGGTCGACGCGAACCTGGACCTGGGGCTGCCGGCTGACGCCCGGGACTACGGCACCGGCGCGCAGATCCTCTACGACCTGGGCGTACGGTCGATGCGGTTGCTCACCAACAACCCGGCCAAGCGGGCCGGGCTGGAGGGGTACGGGCTGCGGATCACCGGCCGTACCGGGTTGCCGGTCCGGCCGCACCCGGAGAACGTGCGTTACCTGCGTACGAAGCGGGACCGGATGGGTCACCTGCTGGACGAACTGGACGAGGTGACCGAGGCCCCGATGGGCCGTCCGGTCGCCGGCGACGAGATCGGAGCGTAGACATGGCGGGTTTCGGCGAGCCCGGGGTGAGCGCGGTGGACGCCGCCGGCATGACCGTCGGGGTGGTGGCGGCGCGTTGGCACGGCGAGCTGACCGACCACATGCTCGACCGGGCGGTCGCGGCGGCCGAGGCGTGCGGGGCCCGGGCGGTGGTGGCCCGGGTCGCCGGTTCGGTGGAGCTGCCGGTGGTGGCGCAGGCTCTGGCCCGCCGTTGCGACGTGGTGGTCGCCCTCGGCGTGGTGGTGCGCGGGGCCACCGCGCACTTCGACTACGTCTGCAAGTCGGTGACCGAGGGGCTGACCCGGGTGGCGTTGGACGAGGGCAAGCCGGTGGCGCACGGCGTGCTCACCGTCGACACCATCGCGCAGGCCCGGGACCGGGCCGGGTTGCCCGGCTCGGCGGAGGACAAGGGCTGGTCGGCCACCGTCGCCGCCCTCGATGCCGCCCTGGCCATCCGGGCGGTCGCCGAGACCGGCCACCGGGTCGGCTTCTGACCGCCCTGCCCGCTCACCCCGCGTCGCCTGCGGCCCTACCGCCCTTCGGACTTGATCGACTTCGTCTGCGGCGGACCGGGGTGTCCACGGAGAGGGAGACCGCCGTCTGCCGCGGATCAGGACGACCCGCCCGGCGCGGCTGTCGGGCGTTCGCATGGTTGACTGCCCATCATGGAGGTCAGGTACGCGCGACTGCCGGGGCTGCGGATGGCGTACCGGAGCTGGGGTCCACCCGACGCCCGGCCCGTGGCGGCGCCGACGCCGACGCCGACTGAGCGACCCGCGCGCCGGCCGGCGGCGCTGGTAGAGGCCGTCGCCGTGGCACGCCCGGGCGGCGGCGAGGCGCCTCAGCCGAGTTCGGTCGCGCCCGCCGACCGGCCGAGCCACTGCTGCTCCAGTTGGGTCAGGGTGCCGGCCTCGCGGAGCTTGCTGATCGCCTCGTTGACGCACCCGGACAGCGGGGAGTCCTTGTCGAGCAGCAGCCCGAACGTCTCCGGTGCGCCCACCTGCGGTAGTTGACCGACGATGGCGACGTCGGTGGTCTTGGCCGAGGTGATGCGGAAGGCGGTCGGCAGGTCCACCACCAGGCCGTCGATCTGACCGCTCCGCAGGGCGGCCATGGCCTCGTCGTTGTCGCGGTAGGCCTGCGGCTTCGGCCCGGGCTTGATGAGTTCGGTGATGGCCTGGTGGCTGGTGCTGTTGCCCAGGGCGCCGAGCTTGGCGTCGGTCAGCTCGGCCAGGGCCTTCCTCCCGGCGATCTTCGACGACTTCCGCGCGATCACGGCCTGGCGCACCAGGTAGTAGGGCGCGGAGAGGTCGACCGCCTGCTTGCGCTCCTCGGTCAGGGAGAACTGGCCGATGGCGAGGTCGAAGCTCTTCGGGCCGGGGGCCACGGCGGCGTCGGGCTTCACCCGGGTCCAGGTGACCTCCGTGCTGGCGTACCCGAGCTGGGTCGCCACCGCGTACGCGACGGCGGACTCGAAACCCTCGCCGTTCTCCGGTTTGTTCTGCCGGAACCACGGTTCGTGCGCCGGCTCGCCGGTGGCGATGGTGAGCGTGCCGGGCGTGCGGGTACGCAGGCCCGCCTTCGTGCAGGCGGTGCTGTCCGGGCCGGTGGAAGTCCCGGGGCTCCTCCCAGGCGTAGGCGTGCAGCCGACCGCCGTGACGAGGACGACGACGGCGGTGAGCGTGAGAAGCCGGGAGCTGCTGCGTGCCATGGCGGACAGCCTAGAGAAGACGACCGATGTCCGGCAGGGTGTAACGGTTCTCAACCGTACGATCGATGTCGATTTGTTGCCGATGCCCCCCGACACCGACGGTGCCGCCGCGAGTGCGCCCTGCGTCGTGCCTCGGGCGGGGGAACCGGACAGAAAACCAGCGAGGGTACGGAAAACGACCCGGCCGGGACCCGGAGCGCGGCGTCAGCGGGTGACTGGAAGAATCGCCTACCGTGAAGACGTTCGAGGAGTTGTTCGCCGAGCTGCAGGCCAAGGCCGCTGCCGGCACCCCGGGCTCGGGCACCGTCGCCGCACTGTCCAAGGGGGTGCACTTCGTCGGCAAGAAGGTCGTCGAGGAGGCGGCCGAGTCGTGGATGGCCGCCGAGCACGAGGGGCCGGAGCGTACCGCCGAGGAGATCTCCCAGCTTCTCTACCAGGTCCAGGTGCTGATGCTCGCCAGTGGCCTCGAACTCAAGGACGTCTACCGACATCTGTGAGTGCGCCCCGTCGTTGGTCAGACTTCGATCGAAGGAGCACTCCGTCATGCTGCGTGTCGCCGTACCGAACAAGGGCGCCCTGGCCGAGAAGGCCGCCCAGATGCTGCGCGAGGCGGGCTACCGTCAGCGCATCGACCCCAAGGACCTCGTCTGCCGGGACGAGCCCAACGACATCGAGTTCTTCTACCTGCGTCCCAAGGACATCGCCACCTACGTCGGCTCCGGCGACCTGGACGTCGGTATCACCGGCCGTGACCTGCTGATCGACTCGGGTGCCCCGGCGGAGGAGGTGGTGGACCTCGACTTCGGCCGGGCCACCGTCCGGTTCGCCGCCCGGCCCGGGGACGTCGACGACGTACGGGAGTTGGGCGGGCACCGGATCGCCACCGCGTACCCGGGGCTGGTCGAGCGGCACCTGGTCGAACTGGGCGTCAAGGCCGACGTGATCCGGCTGGACGGGGCGGTGGAGAACGCCATCCGGCTCGGCGTCGCCGACGTGGTCGCCGACGTGGTGGAGACCGGCACCACGCTGCGCCAGGCGGGCCTCGTGGTCTTCGGTGAACCGCTGCTGCGGTCCTCGGCGGTGCTGGTCCGGCGCACCGACGCGCCGGCGCACCCGCAGTCCGCCCAGCTGCTGCGCCGGCTGCACGGCGTACTGGTGGCCCGCCGCTACGTCATGCTCGCCTACGACGTGCCGGCCGGCCTGCTCGACCGGGCCAGCTCGTTGACCCCGGGGATCGAGTCGCCGACGGTCTCCCCGCTGCACCGGGAAGGCTGGGTCGCGGTGCAGGCGATGGTGCTCCGCGACGACGTGCACCGGATCATGGACGAGCTGTACGAGCTGGGCGCCCGCGCCATCCTGGTCACCAACATCCACGCCTGCCGACTCTGAGGACCCCACCCGGGCCGCGCTTCGCCGGCCCGGGTGGGCCGTCCAGGTCGAGGGATCACGGCGAGGGTCGACGGATCACGCCGGGCAGCGACGGTGCGGGCGCCCGACTCCGTGTGGCGGCGGATGGCCGCCCGGGGCGGATGGCAGACTGGTGGGGTGAGTGATTCGGAGCTGGTCCGGCTGAAGCCCCGTCGCATCCGGGTGGTCTGCTGGGTTTCGGCGGTCGCGCTGCTGGTGGTCTTCACCGCGGTGGCCACCTCGCTGACCGGCGCCACCGGCAACGGCTACGGCACGTTCCAGCGCGGTGACCAGTTCGCCATGGTGGGCCTCGGTGTGCTCGGCGCGCTGGCCATCCTGCTGTTCACCCGTCCCCGCGTGGAGGCGGACGCGCGTGGCGTACGGGTCCGTAACGTCATCGGGTCGTACGAGCTGCCGTGGGAGGTCGTCCGCGGCGTCCGGTTCGACCGGGGTGCGCCCTGGGCCAGCCTGGAGTTGCACGACGACGACCTGCTGCCGATGGTCGCCCTCCAGGCCGCCGACAAGGAGACCGCGGTCGAGGGCGTCCGCGCCCTGCGCCGCCTGCACCAGGCCCACCTGGCGACCCTGTCCGGTGGCGCCTCCGCCCGCTGACCGTCCCTCGCCGGTCCCGTCCGCCGGGGGTCGGGGTTCGCTGCGGTTCGGTCACATTCGCCGCTGACCTGGGGCCCCGGGTTTGGGGCGGCTGGGGTGAGGGTGTAGTGTTGCCGAGTCGACCAGACTGCCCCCGCCTCGGCGTGCGGGCGGTCCTGAAGCGGAGCGCCTGCTCCCACCCGAGTCGCCCACCGTAGGTGGCCGGGTCCGGTCACCGGTTCCGGGCGCGTCCCGGTGCCGGATGCGCGATCATGTGATCGTGCCGACCGGTCGAGTGGGCCCTGGCATGTGCCGGGGCCTTCTGCTTTCCGGGCGGCCCCACCCGGGGTCCGCGGGGTCGGCCACGCAGGAGAACCGACTCGAGGAGGCCCCATCAGCGTCGAACCACGCGTGAACGAACAGATCCGGGCACGTGAGGTCCGACTGGTCGGCCCTGAGGGTGAGCAGGTGGGCATCGTCCCGCTGGAGCGCGCCCTGCAGCTGGCCGCGGACGTCGACCTGGACCTGGTCGAGGTTGCGCCGATGGCGCGCCCGCCGGTGTGCAAGCTCATGGACTTCGGCAAGTTCAAGTACGAGAGCGCACTGAAGGCGCGCGAAGCGCGGCGTAACCAGCAGCAGACCGTCATCAAGGAGATGAAGCTCCGGCCGAAGATCGACCCGCACGACTACGAGACCAAGAAGGGTCACGTGGTGCGGTTCCTCAAGGCCGGTGACAAGGTCAAGGTGACGATCATGTTCCGCGGTCGGGAGCAGAGCCGCCCGGAGCTGGGGTACCGGCTCCTGCGCCGGCTCGAGTCCGAGATCTCGGATCTGGGGTACGTCGAGGCCGCGCCGAAGCAGGACGGTCGCAACATGATCATGGTGCTCGCGCCGCACCGCGCCACGAAGGCCGCCGCGGCCGCCGCGACGGCGTCCCGGGGCGGGCCCCGGGAACGAGCCGCGGACGGTTCCGCGGCCCCGGAGGCCGGCGAGACCGCAGCAGCCGGTGACACCGGCACGACCGTTGAGACCAGCGGTCAGTAACAGGAAGAGACGTTCCACATGCCGAAGATGAAGAGCCACACGGGTATGGGCAAGCGGGTCAAGGTGACCGGCAAGGGCAAGATCGTCGCCCAGCAGGCCGGCCTCCGCCACAACCTGGAGAAGAAAGCCTCCACCCGGACCCGCCGGCTGACCGGCACGGTCGAGTTGGTCAAGGCCGACGTCAAGCGAATCAAGAAGCTGCTCGGCCGCTGACGCGCGCCACCTGAACCGAAGAAGGAGTTGAGATGGCACGCGTCAAGCGGGCTGTGAACGCCCAGAAGAAGCGCCGTACCCTGCTGGAGACCGCGAGCGGCTACCGCGGTCAGCGCTCCCGGCTGTACCGCAAGGCCAAGGAGCAGGTGCTGCACTCGATGCAGTACGCCTACCGGGACCGCCGCGACCGCAAGGGCGACTTCCGGCAGCTCTGGATCCAGCGGATCAACGCCGGCGCCCGGGCGAACGGCCTGACCTACAACCGGCTGATCCAGGGCCTGCGCTTGGCCGGCATCGAGGTCGACCGCAAGATCCTGGCCGACATGGCCGTGAACGACGCCGCGGCGTTCGCCGCGATCGTCGAGCTGGCCCGGGCCGCGGTGGCGGCCGAGGGCACCGGTGGCGCCGCGGCCCAGGCCGCCTGACCCACCCACGGCAGATCGAGGCGTCTCCCATGCAGTCACCACCGCGCGGGAGGCGCCTCGACGCTGTCCCCGGTCCGTTCACCCCGCGTACCCCCAGGGTGGCCGCGGCCCGGCGGCTGCACCGCCGCCGCGACCGCGACGCCACCGGCCGGTTCCTGGCCGAGGGGCCGCAGGCGGTCCGTGAGGCCCTGGCCCGGGCCGGCACGACCGTCGAGCTGTTCGGCACCCCCGCCGCTCTCGACCGGTACGCCGACCTCGCCGCGCTGGCCGCCCGGCAGGACGTGCCCGTCTCCGAGGTCACCGACGAGGCCCTCGCCGCGCTCGCCGAGACCGTCGCCCCGCAGGGGCTGGTCGCCGTCTGCCGGCACCTGGACGTACCCCTGGCGGACGCCCTCGCCCGCGGGCCGCGCCTGGTCGCGGTGCTGGCCGAGATCCGCGACCCGGGCAACGCCGGCACGGTGCTGCGCACCGCCGACGCCGCCGGCGCCGGCGCGGTGGTCTTCGCCGGTGACGCCGTCGACCCGTACAACGGCAAGTGCGTGCGCGCCTCCGCCGGCAGCCTCTTCCACGTCGACGTGGTCCGCGCCGCCGACCCGGCCGCGGTGATCGAAGCGCTGCGGGCCGCCGGGCTCACCGTGCTCGCCACGACGGGGTACGGCGACAGCGACCTCGACGATCTCATCGACCACGGGCGGCTCGCCGCCCCCACCGCGTGGCTGTTCGGCTCGGAGGCGCACGGCCTGCCCGAGGCGCTGACCGCCGCCGCCGACGCCCGGGTGCGGGTGCCGCTGCACGGGCGTGCCGAGAGCCTGAACCTGGCTGCGGCCGCCGCCGTCTGCCTGTACGCTTCAGCCAGAGCACTGCGCTGACGGTGTCACGCGCTCAGACAGCACAGGGGAGTCGTCCGCATGGTGAACGCGCCACGGCGTTCGTTTAGCCAGCCCGCCGGTGTCGGCGGGCGGCGGGCCTGACCCTTCCCCCTGCGCAACTCCCACCGGCGGGCTGCGGCACAGCCGCGCGTCCGTAGACTCGCCTAGCCGCCCGTGAGGGCCGGCGCCGCCGTGAGGGAGTGCCCGTACCCATGAGCTACCGCAACGATCCGTACGACCCGAAGCAGGTCGCCCTGCTGGATCCGGCCGCCCTGGCCGAGGCCGTCGCCGACGCCGAGAAGGCGTTCGCCGCCGCCGCCGACCCCGATGCGTTGACCGCGCTGCGCCCCGCGCACCTGGGCGACCGGGCGCCGGTGTCGCTGGCCCGCCGGGAGATCGGCGCATTGCCGCCGGCGGCGAAGGCCGACGCGGGCAAGCGGGTCAACGAGGCCCGCCGGGCCATCGAGTCCGCGTACGCCGCCCGCGCCGAGATCCTGGAGCGCGAGCAGGCCGCCCGGGTGCTGGTCGAGGAGCGGGTCGACGTGACCCTGCCGTACGACCGGCGACCCCGCGGTGCCCGACACCCGCTGAGCACGCTGATGGAGCAGATCAGCGACCTGTTCGTCGGGATGGGCTACGAGGTCGCCGAGGGCCCCGAGGTCGAGCTGGAGTGGACCAACTTCGACGCGTTGAACATCCCCGCCGACCACCCGGCGCGCGGGTTGATGGACACCTTCCACATCGCACCTGCCGACGGCTCCGCCGCGGATCCGGGCGGCCAGGCGGGTTCGGGGCTGGTGCTGCGTACCCACACCTCGCCGGTGCAGGCGCGCACCATGCTGACCCGCAAGCCCCCCATCTACGTGATCGTGCCGGGCCGGGTCTACCGCACCGACGAGCTGGACGCCACCCACGCGCCGGTGTTCCACCAGGTCGAGGGCCTGGTGGTGGACAAGGGCATCACCCTGGCCCACCTGCGCGGCACCCTCGACCACTTCGCCCGGGCGATGTTCGGTGAAGGGGCGAAGACCCGCTTCCGGCCGCACTACTTCCCGTTCACCGAGCCGTCGGCCGAGTTCGACGTCTGGTTCCCCGAGCACCGCGACGGCCCGCGCTGGGTCGAGTGGGGCGGCTGCGGCATGGTCAACCCGCGGGTGCTGCGTGCCTGCGGCATCGACCCGGAGGTCTACTCCGGGTTCGCGTTCGGCATGGGCATCGACCGGACGGTGATGTTCCGGCACGGGGTCAGCGACATGCGGGACATGGCCGAGGGCGACGTGCGGTTCACCCGCGCGTTCGGGGTCGGTGCGTAGGGCGATGCGGGTACGAGTCACGGGAACGGTGGTCTGAGATGCGAGTTTCTGTCAGTTGGCTGCGGGAGTACGTCGACCTCCCCGCCGACCTGCCCGCCGGCGATCTGGAGCAGGCCCTGGTCGACCTCGGCATCGAGGTCGAGTCCATCGAGGACCTGGCCGGCACCGTCACCGGCCGGTTGGTGGTCGGCGAGGTGCTGGAGATCGAGGAACTGACCGGCTTCAAGAAGCCGATCCGGTTCTGTCGGGTCGACGTGGGCACCGCCAACGGCACCGGCGAACCGCAGGAGATCGTCTGCGGGGCACGCAACTTCGCCGAGGGCGACAGGGTGGTGGTGATTCTCCCCGGCGGGGTGCTGCCCGGCGGCTTCGCCATCGGCGCGCGCAAGACCTACGGGCGTAACTCGCACGGCATGATCTGCTCCGCGAAGGAGCTGGGTCTGGGCGACGACCACTCGGGCATCGTCGTGCTGCCGGCCGACACCCCGGCCAAGCCCGGCGACGACGCCCGGCCCGTGGTGGGCCTCGACGACGTCGTGGTCGAGGTGGAGATCACCCCGGACCGGGGGTACGCGCTGAGCGTGCGCGGCCTGGCCCGCGAACTGGCGCACGCGCTCGGTGTGCCGTTCCGCGACCCGGGCCTGGCGCCCGCCGCCGCCGGTACCGCCGAGCCGGCGTACCCGGTCGAGGTGCGCGACACCGTCGGCTGTGACCGGTTCGCCGCCCGGATGGTGCGCGGGGTCGACCCGGGCGCCGCCACCCCCGGCTGGATGAAGCGCCGGCTCACCGTGGCCGGCATCCGCAGCATCTCGCTGCCGGTCGACATCACCAACTACGTGATGCTCGAGCTGGGTCAGCCCATGCACGCCTTCGACGCCGACCGGATCACCGGGCCGCTGGTGGTGCGCCGGGCCGAGCCGGGGGAGAAGGTGACCACCCTGGACGGGGTGGCCCGTACCCTCGCCGCCGAGGACATGGTGATCTGCGACGACACCGGGCCCGTCTCGCTCGCCGCGGTGATGGGCGGCGAGACCAGCGAGGTCGTCGACGGCACCACCAACGTGCTCCTCGAGGCCGCCCACTGGGACCCGGTGATGGTCGGGCGCACCGCCCGCCGGCACCGGCTGTTCAGTGAGGCCGCGAAGCGCTGGGAGCGGGGCGTGGACCCGGCCCTGCCGCTGGTCGCCCTGGAACGTGCCGCCGGGCTGCTCACCGCGCACGGTGGCGGCACCGCCGGCACCGCGGTCCTCGACCTCGACCACGTCCGGCCGATGACCCCGGTCACCCTGCCGGTCGACCTGCCGTCGCGGCGGGTCGGGGTGGCGTACCCGCCGGAGCGGGTGGTCGCCCTGCTGGAGCAGGTGGGCTGCACCGTCGTCCGGGGGCCCGACCGGCTCGCCGAGGACCCGGGCGAGGTCGGCGTGGCCGCCGGCGGTGGCGACGTGCTCACCGTGACCCCGCCGACCTGGCGGCCCGACCTCACCGACCCGGCGGACCTGGTCGAGGAGGTGGTACGGCTCGACGGGTACGACCGGGTGCCGTCGGTGCTGCCCACCGCGCCGCCCGGGCGCGGCCTGACCTGGCAGCAGCGTCGCCGCCGGGCGGTGGCCCGCTCGCTGGCCGAGCGTGGCCTCGTCGAGGTGGTCGCCCACCCGTTCACCTCGCCGGAGCTGGCCGACCAGCTCGGCCTGCCCGCCGACGACCCGCGCCGTCGGGCGGTGCGGCTGGCCAACCCGCTGTCCGAGGAGGAGCCGCTGCTGCGCACCACGCTGCTCGGCCCGCTGCTGGGCATCCTCCGGCGCAACCTCGGCCGTGGTCACCGCGACCTCGCGCTCTACGAGATCGGCACGGTCTTCCACCCGCGCCCCGGGGCCGGGCGCCCGCCGGTTATGGGCGTCGACCGTCGCCCCACCGACGCCGAGTTCGCCGCCGCCGACGCGGTGGTGCCGCACCAGCCCCGGCACGTCGCCGTCGTCCTCACCGGTGACCTCGATTCCGCCGGCTGGTGGGGTCCGGGCCGCGCCGCCGGCTGGGCGGACGCCGTCCAGGCCGGCCGGGACGTGCTCGCCGCCGCCGACATCCCGGCCGAGCGGGTCGAGGTACGCGCCGCCGACCACGCGCCATGGCACCCCGGACGCTGCGCCGCGCTGCTGGTCGACGGCACCGTCGTCGGGTACGCCGGCGAACTGCACCCGGCGGTGGTGGCGGCCCTGGAGTTGCCGAAGCGCACCAGCGCCATGGAACTGGACCTCGACGCGCTGCCGCCGGCCCCGCTGGCGCCCGCGCCGACCGTCTCCACCTTCCCGCCGGCGCTGATCGACGTGGCGCTGGTGCTCGACGCGTCGGTGCCCGCCGCCGAGGTGCGGCGGACCCTCGTCGAGGGGGCCGGTGAACTGCTCGAGGACGTGCGCCTGTTCGACGTGTACGCCTCGGAGCAGCTCGGTGCGGGACGCCGGTCGCTGGCGTACAAGCTCACCTTCCGGGCCCCGGACCGGACGCTGACGGTCGAGGAGGCGCTGGCCGCCCGGGACACCGCGGTCGCCCTGGCGGCGGAGCGGTTCGGCGCGACCCTGCGCGGTGCCTGACCGGTGTCGACGATGGGATGGCTGGTGGCGGCCGGCGTGCTCGCGTCGGCGACCGTCGGCCTGCTCTGGGCCCGTCGGCACCTGCTGCTGGTCTCCGTCGTGGGCCGCAGCATGGAGCCGACGCTGCGCCCGGGTGACCGGGTGCTGGCCCGGCGGGTGCCGCTGGCCCGCGTCCGTCCGGGCGATGTGGTCGTGGTGGTGGCCCCGGCGGCGATGACTGCCGGCCACCCCACCCGGCCGACCGACACCGGCCCCGGTCTGCTGATCAAGCGGGCGTACGCGGTGCCCGGCGAGCCGGTGCCCGTCGACCGGGTGCCGCTGTTGCGGCAACGCCCGGAGCGGGTCGTGCCGCCCGGGCAGTTGGTGGTGCTCGGCGACAACCCGCCGTTCAGCTACGACTCCCGCGAGTGCGGCTATGTCCCCGAGTCGGATCTGCTCGGAGTGGTGGTCCGGCCCCGGCTGCGCGCCGAGTGACCGACCCGGGTGGTGTGCCGCACGGCCACGGCCGTGGCCGTGCGGCACACCGGTGCTGGTTTCAGCACAGGGCGGTCATGCTGTTCGCCCCCGCGCTGCAGTAGTACCCGCACGAACCGCAGAACGTCTTGCAGGCACCGTTCTGGCTGCACCGCTTCAGGTGGCACGTACCACACACGGCGCACCACGGGTCCGGCGGACAGGCGGCCGCGGCCGTCACCCTGGGCACGAACACGCCGAGCATCCGCTCGCCCAGGCTTTCCAGTCGACGGAACATTCGTTCACCTCCTTCCGATACCGGTTGTTGCCGGGACGCTACGGCCGCCCGGTACACCGGCCCTACAGCCGACGTCGCCACCGATGTAGACCGATGTATCCGCGATGTATTCGCCGCCCCTAGCGTGGGCCACCCGCGCCGAGGAGGTGGTCCGAATGCGAGCGGTGGAGCTGGCCGCGCGGCTGTTGCTGGCCCTGGTGTTCCTCACCGCCGTGGTCGGCAAGCTGCGTACCCGGGCGGGCTTCGACGGGTTCGTGGGCTCGGTCGGCCAGTTCGGTGTGCCGGCCCGGTGGGCGTCCGCGGTCGCCCGGCTCGCGGTGGCCACCGAGGCGGCCGTGGTCGTGCTGCTCGCCGGGCCGCCCACCGTCCCCGCCGGGCTGCTGCTCGCCGCCGGGTTGCTCGGCGTGCTCACCGCCGCGATCGTCGGCACGCTGCGCCGTGGTGTCCGCCCGGCCTGCCGCTGCTTCGGCGCGGGTGATGCCCCGATCGGCCTGCGGCACGTCGCGCGCAATCTGGTCCTGCTCTCGGTGGCGCTGCTCGGCCTGCTCGGCTGGGCCGCCGCCGGTCCGCCGCCGTCCACCCCGGCGATGCTGATCGCCGTCGGGGCGGCCGTCCCGCTTGCCGCGGTGGTGGTCCGCCTCGACGATCTCGTCGCACTCTTCGCACCC